>CAZHGG010000232.1:0-8227 GCA_964531755.1 uncultured Polyangiaceae bacterium | reverse complement strand
GCCTGCTTCGGGGCGAGCGCGCGCCGTTTGTGGTTCGCGCTGACCGCCACGTCGCACGATCTCGAGCGAGTGGTCGAGGCGCTCCGCGGTGACGCGGGGGCCCTCCGCGCGGGCCGCATCGCTCGAGCGATGCGCCGCGAAGCCTCATGGGAGGCCGAGGTGCTCGCCGCGTTCGACGGACGCGACGTGCTTCGCCGCACCGCCGACCTGAACGAGCAAATGACGGAGCTCGATCACCGCCTCGCGCGGTGGAGTCGGGTCCCGCGCGTCTGCGCGAGCCTGTCTTCGAGCGTCGGGTTTCTGCTCGCGGCGCTGCTCATGCGGCGCGGGCTCGCGGATCCTGCGAGCCTCGCGGGCGATGTCCAGGACCTCGTCACGACAGGGCTCGTCGGGCAGGCGCTCACGGTCGTTGGGTTCGGCCTCGCGGGCGCGGTCGGATGCGCCGCCCTCCACGCCCGCGGCCGACGGGCCGCGAAGGACGGCTCGCTCGCGGCCGACGCGTTCGTCGCCCGGCTCGAGGCCCTCGCCGACCGCGGCCTCCTCGAGGGAGCCGGCGCCGCTCCGGAGGGCGTCGAAAAGTTCTCACCCCACGACATTCGTCCTGTAGAGTGAAAATCGTCGGAACCTTCGTCCTCGAGCGCTGTCAATAGGACGAATCGCTTTCCACCTTGCGTCCGCGATCCGCGACGGAAAGGCCCCAACAATGTCTCAGATGGGAATGCAGCCGAACAACTCGACCCGCCCGGGCCAGATGACCGCGGTCATGCGCGCCATGTCGGTCCAGACCGGTCCGAAGGTGCTGCGCCTCGGGCTCGTGCAAGGCGGGCGGGTGCTCGAGGAGCGCATCATCAAGCAGCGCACGAGCGTCACGGTGGGCGCGAACGAGAAGGCGATGTTCGTCTTGCAGGCGCAGAACCTGCCGGCGAACTTCAAGCTCTTCGAGCTCATCGGCGCCGACTACTACCTGAACTTCATCGACGGCATGAACGGCCGCCTCGCGCTCACGAGCGGCATCACGGATCTCGCCGCGCTCCGCGGCCAGGCGAAGAAGATCGGCAACGCGTACCAGGTGCGGCTCACCGAGGACGCGCGCGGCAAGGTCGTCATCGGCGACACGACGTTCCTCTTCCAGTTCGTCGCGCCTCCGCCCGTGCAGCCGCGCCCTCAGCTCCCGCTCTCCGTGCGCGGCGGCGTGGCGAACGAGATCGACTGGACGCTCACGATCATCGCGGCGTTCAGCTTCCTCGTTCACTTTGGCTTCGTGGGCGCGATGTACTCCGACTGGATGGACCCGCCCGTGAGCGAGGGCATCTCGGTGTCCGCGCTCATCGATCAGCTCAAGAACATCCCGACGCCGCCTCCGCTCGAGGTCCCGACCGACAACACCGTGTCGCCCACCGCGACCGCGGCCGCCACCGCGGCCGCGTCGAAGCCCGCGGGTGGTGGCCAGCACGCGTCGCACGCGGGCGGCGGCAAGAGCAGCTCGGTGAGCGACGCGAAGGCGGCGGCGCTCACGCAGCAGGCGGAGGCCATGCAGATGCAGCTCCTCGCCGCGCTCGGCGGGCAGTCGTCCGTCTCCGGCGCGCTCGGCCGCAACGGCGAGATCCCGCCGGTCGACCTCAGCGCGGCTGCCGCCAGCGGAGCCGGCGTGAGCGGCACCGGCGGTGATCTCCGCACCGGCAGCGGCGGCGGTCCGGTGCAGGGCGGCGGCGGTCGAGGTGGCCTCGGCGGCATCGGCGGCGGCACCGGCTCGAGCGGCACCGGGACCTCCGCGGGTACCGAGACGAAGGTCGTGGGACCGACGGGCGTCGCGCAGGTCGGTGGCTCCAGCGCCACCGTGCCGGTCTCTGACGCGGACCGCGTGATCGCGGGGCTTCGTCCTCGCTTCCGCGCGTGTTACCAGGCCGGCCTCAACACCGATCCGTCGATGGCGGGCAAGGTGCAGATCATGGCCAAGATCGGCCCGAACGGCGAGGTCAACTCCGCGAGCGTCGCCTCGAACACCGGCCTGTCCGCGAGCGTCGCCTCGTGCATCGCTCGCCACGTGAAGAACGCGCAGTTCTCCGCGCCTGGCGGCAGCGGCTCGACGCTCTCGATCCCGGTCACGTTCGTCCAGCAGTCGAAGTAGCTCGGCGCGCCGCGCGAGCTCGGACGGGTCGGCCTTCGGGTCGGCCCGTACCTCATTTCGGGGCACGTCGCAATTTGCTGAACGCACAGCGCCCCCCGCGCAACGTACACGTGGGGAATGGACACACCCGGAAATCCGTGCGTTTCCAGGGATCGCCCTCCCGGCGTCGGGCGCGACAAAAAAGACACAAAGAGTTCGTTGACACTACTCGCGAAACCAGAGTAGGTTCATCGTTGCCAACGCGGGTCTTCCCGCACTTTAGGAGACGGGGATGCGTCTACTGACACTCAAATGGGTTGTGGCTCTCGGGGCGGTGGCGTACTTCGCCTCGCCGGCGGTCGCGCAGCAGCCTCCCGCGCCCGCGGCGGCTCCCGACGCTCAGGTGGGCTTCGAGAAGAAGACTCAGCTCACGCCGCAGGAGCAGCTGGTGGAGGCTCAGCGCCGTCTCGCGCGCATGCAGAACCAGTCGGCGGCGATCCGCAAGAAGCTGCAGGCCGCTCGGCAGTCGCGCGACGTCGTCAAGACGCTCTGCCTCAACGACAAGCTGTCGCAGATCGACACGGCCAGCCGCACCGCGGCGGACCGCACGCAGGCGCTCCGTTCGTCTGTCAACCGCAACGACGCGGAGGCCGCGAACCACGAGTACTCGGTGCTCGCGGTGCTCGCGCAGCGTTCGGAGCAGCTTGGCTCGGAGGCGAGCCAGTGCGTCGGTGAGGAGTCCGCGTTCGTGGGTGACACGGCGGTGAAGACCACCATCGACCCCACCGTCGCCCCGGATGACGCGACGTACCCGGGCTTCCCGGTGAGCCCGACGCCGACGCCGCCGCCTTGCCTGAGCTGCCAGCGCTAGGTCGAAGCGTTGACGTGGTGGGGGAGCTCGCGTCCTAGGTGCGTGGCCGCTTTTGGCCCGCGGACCGCCCCCCAAAGCGTCCAGAGAAATCATCGTCAGAAATAGTTTTGAGGGGGAGAAGTTGGGCCCACTCGTGTTATGGACGGGCCACGGGGCCGGGTAGACCGCGTAATACAACATGAGTGACCACCGAACTTTGGGCGGGCCGCGGCTCGCCAGGCGTATTCCCCTTCTTGCTGCCGTCGCGATCCCCTTCGCGGCGGCCACCTTCGGTGGAGCGAAGGAGGCGCACGCGCAGGCGTGGCTCCGCGATCGCTCCTACCAGGAGGGGATCGGCGTTCGCGTAGGCGACTCCGAGCTGCACCCCGGTATTGGCGCGGAGGTCGGGTACGACTCCAACTGGTACATGCGGTCGCACAAGGACCCGCCCGCGGGCCAGGTGCTGGCGAACGGCAACGTGCGGGAGGCAGGGGTCCTCCGTGTCACGCCGTCGCTCACAATCTCCTCGCTCGGGCCGCAGCGCCTCGGGCAGGCGAGCCCGAGCTTCGCGTACCGCGGCTCGGTCGCCGGGACGTACCGCGAGTTCTTCGGCACCGAGGTGAACTCGGAGCGGAACATGAACGTGCACGCGTTCTTCCGCGGCGACGTGCTGCCGGGTCGGCCGCTCGGCGTGGGCTTCTTCGGCGGATACCAGCGCATGGTGCAGCCGTCGGCCATCCCGGCAGGCGCGGGCGGGCTCTCCTTCGACCGCAGCGATCTGAACGCCGGCGCCGAGGTGATCGCGATCCCCGGCCAGGGCACGCTCGACATGCACCTCGGGTACCAGTTCTTCGGCGCCCTCTACGAGAACTCGAGCGCCACCCCGCTGAGCAACCTCACCCACGAGGTGTCGTTCAAGAACCGCTGGAAATTCCGCCCGAAGACGGCCATCTTCACGGAGACGTCGCTCCAGTTCGTCAGCTACCCGAACTCGAACCGCTCGGTGCTCGTTCTGAACGACGCCGTGCCGTTGCGCACGCGAGCGGGCGTGACGGGCCTCGTTCTGCCGCGGCTCTCCGTGCTCGGCTCCGTGGGTTACTCGGCGACCTTCCTCGCGGGCGGCGGTCTCGCGCAGACCTCACAGTACGACAGCATCAACGCCCAGGCCGAGGCGACGATCTACCTCACCGGCACGGCGGTGCCCGCCGAAGATCAGCAGGGCGTCACGGCGGTGTCGACGCTCACCCTCGGCTACAGCCGCGACGTGCTCACCGGCTCGGCGCAGTCCTTCGCGAACAAGCCGACCTATCTCTACGGCGGCGGCCAGAACACCGTGCTCGGCAGCTTCACGGGCCTCGACAAGTTCTACGGTCGACTCAGCTACATGTTCGCGGGCCGCGCGGTCCTGGCGCTCGACGGCTTCGTTGACCTCCTGACTCTTCCGGAGATCTTCGACGCCAACGGCACCACGGTCCCCAACACGTCGGGTGGCTTCATGAACATCCGCCCGGGCGCGTCGTTGTTCGGCGAGTACCGCTTCGTCGACTCGTTCGGCGTGAACCTGACCGTGGACTACTCGCAGCAGATCAGCGACGTAGCCATCCCGCTGGGCGGGAATCAGGCGTTTGACCTCAACAACCGGCGCGTACAGGCCAGTCTCGGCGCTCGCTGGTTCATGTGAGCGCGTGCGGCCGGGCGGGGCGGCCGTAGCCGCGTCGCGCGAGCCCTCCTCACCCATGAAGTCTTTCCTCGTCGCTCTCGCATTCGCCACGGCGCTCGCCGGGTGCCCGGGTTCGCGCGCGGTGGGCGCGGGTCTCCCGCGCGCGCTGCCAAGCACGACCATCGGCCCCGGTGACGTGTTCGAAGTGCATGTTCTTGGGGAGTCGAACCTGCCGCGGGAGTACCGGGTGAGCCCGGACGGGACGATCGATTTCCCCTACATCGATCGCCTCAGCGTCGCGAACAAGGAGCCGCAGGACGTGGCCTCGCTCATCCGAGCGAAGCTCATCGAGGCGAAGATCCTCACGGATCCGCAGGTCTCCGTCGCGGTCAAGCAGTACTACTCCAAGAAGGTGTCGGTGCTCGGCCAGGTCGCCCACCCGGGCGCGATCCCCTACACCGAGTCGCTGCGTCTCGTGGAGGCCGTGTCGCAGGCTGGGGGCTTCACGCCGCTGGCCCAGAGCAACCGCGTCATCCTCACGCGGCAGGTGGGCAAGGGCACGGTCACGGTGGAGATCAGCGTCGACGCGATCACCGACGGCAAGCAGCCCGATGTGCTGCTGCAGGCCGGGGACACGATCAAGGTGCCTGAGCGCGTCTTCTAGCGACGCGCGCGCGGGCGCGAGCTGCGCGCGCCTCCCGAGGCCCCTCAGCGCGCGCAGTCGACGAAGTCGGTGGTCAGGCCCGGGGGGCGCGGCTGCGAGAAGGTTCCCGCAGGCAGCGGGGGGTTCCAGACCACCTCGTCGAAGCGCAGGAGCACGTCGGACGCAGAAGGAGGCACCTCGAGGTGGACGGTGCGAGGCAGGTCGGCCGTGCATTGCGGCCCGGAGGGCGGCAGGCCCTCGCCAGGGAGGCCGTCGGGGTCCTCCCACGCCTTCGCCATCTCCCCCGGGGTGGGCTCCTCGAGGGAGGCCTGGTAGAGCGTGCCGTCGAACTGATCGACGCGGACCCGCGTGAGGCGCAGGCGCTGGCTCGCCCAGGGTTTCGCGAAGTCGTCCGGGTGGACGGCCAGGCGTACCTCCTCGCGGGCCTGGTGGGCGCCCGCGAGCGTGACGACATAGTAGCCCGCGCCGTCCCAGCGGATCGCAGGAGGTGCCGTGTGGGCGAGCACGGGCGGGACGCCCCGCAGCAGGCCAATCAGCACGTGGCCGGGCAGCGGGACCTGCGTGAGGCGCGCGATGTTGCACGGGGCCGCGGGGCCCTCCAGGAACCGCTTCTCCCGAATGTCGTAGAGCGAGAACCGTCGTCCGTCGCTGGTGAGCGTCGCGAGGGTCGCGCCGAAGGGGCTCACCGCGTCCATTCGGAGGCTCGCGGGGGCGACCGCGTAGAGCATGAGCTCGGCGCGCACCCGCCCCTCCTTGCCGAAGTGGTCGATCTTCGCGCGCGCGCGGAGACCGTGGCCGCAGCTCTGCGTCTCGGCGACGCGGGCGAGCGCCGCCTCGCCGCTCGGCATGGGCGACGCGGGCGGCGCGACGGAGGAGAGGAAACAACCGCCGAGCAGCGGCGACACGAGCAGGAGTGGGAGCAAGCCGAGGCGCGGCATGCGGCCACTCTACACGCGCGAGGCCTCGCGCGGGCGGCGATCGCCGAGGCGGGCGGTGTCCGAAAGCCGGACACCTCACACCCAAAAAGGGACAACGAAACGTGACACTCAACGATCTGGAAGACGGAGTTTTGGCGGTTTCGCCTGGCACGGGCGGTGCTGAGTGCCGCCCATGCTTCCTCGCTTGCGCCCCGTCCGATGCCCCTCCCGAGATCTCTGCGCGACGCTCCCCCGGCGCGCCTCGGCGACGCAGGGTGGCGGGTCTTTCTGAGGGGGCCGCGGGCTTGGCCCGGCGGCCGGCGCCCGCGCCAGAGGGGGAGGTGCTAGAGGGGGACCATGCCGTCCTTCTCCTGGCTCGTGCGCCCGCTCGAGGCTGAGTTCCGCGAGCGCCTCGACGCGCTCGGCGCGCGCAGTCGGCTCGTCACGTCGGCGGACCCCGCGCGCCTCGGCGCGGCCGTGCGGGCCCTCTCGGACGTCTACAACCGCCGCGGCGCGATCGACGGACACGTGGCGAGCGCCGCGCGGGAGCACCTCGGGGCGCGCCTGGCGTTCTCTTTCCCGCGCGACGTGCCGAAGGGGGCAGCCGCCGTGCGCGAGCTCGTCGGGACGGGGCTCGTGCGGCTCGAGGGGCGACCTCTGCGCGTGCTCGACCTCGGCGCGGGCCTCGGGGCCATGTCGTTCGGCCTGGCGCGCGCGCTGGCGGCGGCGGGCCAAGAGGGGAGCCTCGAGACCGAGTGCGTCGACGCCGATCCTCGGGCCCTCGAGCTCGCGAGCGCGCTCGCGCGGACGACGGCGACCGATCCGGTCCGGATCGACGCGCGCACCACCTGCGCGCTCGCCGAGCGCCCGCCGCCCCCGGGACCGTTCGATGTGGTCCTCGTGGGCCAAGTGCTGAGCGAGCTCGACGAGGGGGAGCCCGCCGAAGCGCGCGAGACGCGCCACGAGTCGCTGCTGTCCGCCCTCTTCGAGCGACTCGCGCCGACGGGATCGCTCGTCGTCGTCGAGCCAGCCCTCCGCGAGCGCGCGCGCCACCTCCAGGCGCTCCGCGACAAGTGGGTCGGCGCCCACGGCTCGGTGTTCGCCCCGTGCCTCCACGCCGCGCCATGCCCGGCGCTCGCGGGCCCCGGCGACTGGTGCCACGAGGAGCTGGCGACGGACCTGCCGGCGTGGCTCGTGTCGGCCGCGCGCGCCGCCGGGCTGCGGTGGCAGGGCCTATCGTTCAGCTATTTGGTGCTGCGGCGCGACGGTCGAACCCTGCGCGACGTCCTCCCGGGCGCGCGCCTGCGGGTCGTCTCCAACCTCCTCCGGACGAAGGGCAAGTCGGAGGTGTTCGTGTGCGGCGAGCTGCCCGCCGGGCCCGGGCGCGAGCGCATTCGGCGCCTCGACCGCCACGCGAGCGCCGTCAACCGCGGGTGGGAGCGCCTGGGGCGCGGCGCCCTCCTGCCGGCGCTCACGGGGCTGCCGCGCGTCGCAGCGGAGACCGAGATCGCGCCGCTGGGCGAGGACCGACCGTGAGCGGCCTGAGCGGGCTCTACGCCGTGCTCGACGTGGACGCGGTCGCGGCCCGCGGGCTCGACGCCGCCCTCGTCGCGGAGGCGATGCTCGACGGCGGAGCGGCCGCGCTCCAGCTCCGGGCGAAGCGCCTCGGCACGCGCCCCTTGCTCGCGCACGCCGAGGTCCTCGCGGCCCTCGCGGCCCGCTTCGGGGTGCCCTTCTTCGTGAACGACCGGGTCGACGTCGCGCTCGCCGTCGGGGCGGGGGTCCACCTCGGGCAGTCCGACCTGCCGGTCGCGTGCCTGCGACGCATCGCCCCCGCGACGCCGGTCGGGCTGTCGACGCACACGCTCGACCAACTCCGGGCCGCGCTCGCGGCTTGCCCGACCTACGTGGCGTTCGGACCGGTGCTCCCGACGCGGTCCAAGGCAGACGCCGAGCCCGTCGTGGGCCTCGACGGGGTCCGCGCGGCCGCCGCGCTCGCCGCGGGCACGCCGCTGGTCGCCATCGGCGG
>CAZHGG010000231.1:0-8242 GCA_964531755.1 uncultured Polyangiaceae bacterium | reverse complement strand
GCCCCGCGCGGTTGCGCGGCGCCCGTGGCTCCCGTAGCCTCGCGGCCCATGTCTCGCGTGTCTAGCCCAGCGCCGCCGGCGGCCTTCGCTCGGCGCCCCACATCGGGGTGGGACAGCGTCCCGGGCACGCGCTGGTTCCGCGCAGATCTTCACCTGCACACGCTCGACGATCACCCGGGAGGGCGCGCGAAGCTCCCAGCGGGTGTGACCGGCTCGCCCGATGCGCCGGGGACCGTGCGCGCCTACGCGCGGGCCTTTCTCCGCGCGGCCGTGGCCGCGGGCCTCGGCGTCCTCGGGGTGACTCCCCACGCGGTGCGGTGCGGCGGAGCGCCCGAGTCGAGCGCCGTCTGGCAGATCGTCGAGACGTGGAACACCGACGACGACGACGACGGCGTCCCGTTTCGCGACAAGATCTTCGCCGTGTTCCCAGGGTTCGAGCCCAGCTTCCGCGAGGGGAAGGACGGCCTGCACCTGCAGATCCTCTTCGATCCCGAGATCGGGCGCGACGCGTTCCTCCGGGCGTTCGACCTGATGATGGGCGGGCTCGATCCGTATCGCGGGAGCACGCTGCAGATCAGCTCGAAGACCGCCTCGGCGGCGCTCGCGGAGCTGCGCGCGTTCGCCGAGCGCTCGGGCCCCCAGGTCCGCTACGCGGTGCTCGCCCCCCACGCCGACAGCGGCAAGGGACTCTTCTCGGCCCTCAAAGCGCAGGTGCTCGAGCTCTTCGACCACGAGCACGTCATCGCGCTCGAGCTGGGAGACAACACCCTGCCCGAGGAGCTCCGCGCGAAGAAGGGCGACTGGTTCACGGACGGCCTTGCGCGGTACCGCTACGCCCTCTACCACTCGAGCGACGCCTACAAGGTCACCGCCTCCGCGGACGCGGACTTCGCGATCGGACACCGCTTCACCTGGCTGAAGCTCGCGTCGCCCACCCTCGAGGGGCTGCGCCAAGCCTTCCTCGCCCACGAGAGCCGCCTGCGCATCGCCTATGTCCGCGGCGAAGAGCGCGCGCTCGCGCTCCGGCCGGATCCTCCCGTGCCCGAGGGCGACGGTCGCCCGTGGCTGCGTCGCGTCGAGGTCCGCGGCGGGGCGTCGTTCTTCAGCGCGGACGGGGTCGCCACCTTCGACCTGAGCCCGGATCTGACCTGCGTGATCGGCGCGAGCATGTCCGGGAAGTCGACGCTGCTCGATGGTGTCCGGGTGCTCCTCGGCGCGAGCCTCCCCGCGGAGCCCAAGGTCCGAGAGCAAGTCCGGGCGCGTGCCGACGAGCGCTTCCTGTCGGGAAGTCCAGTGGTCACGCTCACGTGGAGCGGCGGCGCGCCTCCGGCCGAGCCGCCGCTGTTCTTCGCGCAGACGGAGCTTCAGGCGCTCGCGTCGGATCCGCGCGCGCTCGAGGACGAGGTGCTGACGCGCCTCCTGCCCGGGGCGTCCCCCAGGTTCGAGGAGCTGCGGGCCAAGATCCTCACGCTCGACGACGATCTCTCGCGGCGCGTCGCTCGCCTCGCGGCCGTCTCGGAGTCCACGGCGCGCGCTGCGCAGGAGCTCGCCGAGGCCGAGGCGGCCGAGGCGCGCCTGGCGCTCCTCGAGAGCGCCGGCTACGCGGCGTGGCAGGTCGCCAATCGGGCGGTCGCGAGGCTCGAGCGTCTGCGGTCGCAGGTCGAGGAAGAGCGAGCCCGCATGACCCTCGTCGCCGACGCCACCCGAGAGTGGCCGTCGGACCTCCAAAGCATCGACGGCGGCGCGTCCGGCACCGGCCACGAGCTGGCGCTCGCCCTCGCCGAGCAGGCGAGAGCGCTGCTCGACGACCTCCACGCCCTCGCGCTCGACGTCGCCTCTCGCCTGCAGCGCGCTCGCGCCGAGGCCGAGCGCCTGCGCGGAGAGCTCGAGCGCGCCATGGCGGCCGCCGGCTCCAAGGAGCGAGGGGACGAAGCGCTCCGACAGCTGCGCGAGCTCGGCGACCGCGTGAGGTACGTCGACAGCTACCGCGCCGAGCACACGCGCCTCACCGAGGAGCGACAGGTCGCGCGCGCGCTGTACGACGACGCCCTCGCGGAGCGACAGCGGTGTCGCGAAGCCTACCGAGAGGCGATGCGCGAGGTGGCGCGGGTCGTCCTGGAGGACCACTCCGGGAGGGTGCTCGTGGAGGTGCGTGAGGACGCGCAGCTCGACGCGCTCGACCGGTTCGTGAGAGGCCTGAAGCAGGCCGGCGTCACTCAGTGGTGGAACGGCCTCGGCGCGACGCGCCCTTCCCCCGCGCAGCTCGCCGACGCGCTCGAGCAGGGCTCCCTCGAGCGCGTAGGCATGAGCCCCGCGGTGGCGGCGCGGTTCGCGGAGGCGCTCCCCGAGACGCAGCGGCTCGCCCTCCGCGCCCTCCCTTGCCGCGACGAGAACGTGCTCATGATGCGGACCGAGGACGGCTCGGCGCGACCGCTCTCTCAGCTCTCCGGGGGCCAGCGGGTGGCGATGGTCCTCTCGCTGCTGCTCTCGGCCGACGACCGCCGCCCGCTGTTCATCGACCAGCCCGAGGACGATCTGGACGCCCGGTTCATGGCGGAGAGCGTCCTCCCAGCGCTCCGGCGGCTGAAGGGCAGGCGGCAGGTCGTGCTGGCCACCCACGACGCCAACCTCGTGGTGAACGGCGACGCCGAGCAGGTCCTCCAGCTCGAGGCGACCTTCGATCGCGGCTGGGTCCGCGTGGCGGGCGCCATCGACGATCCGGACGTGAAGGAGGCCGTCCTCGACACGGTGGACGGCGGCAGCGAGGCATTCGCGTTGCGCCAGCGAAAGTACGGGTACTGAGATGGAGTGGCTGGAGGTGCTGTCGCGGATCCGCGCGGGCGAGACGGATCAGACCGAGCTGAAACGCAGCTACGACTCCGCGAAGCTCGGGCCCGCCGCGTGCGCGATGGCCAACTCCACGGGCGGCGTGGTGGTGCTCGGCGTGGAGGACGACGGCACGATCGTGGGCGTCCCGGACCCGAGCGCGGTGCACGAGCGGATCACGACCTTCCTCCAGGACGGCCTGAACGCGCCGCTCAGCGCGCGCGTCGGCCTGGCGAACGATCCTGCCGGCACGGTGCTGTGGGTCGAGGTCCCGCGCCAGCGTGCCTTCGAGCCGATGCGCTACAAAGGCCGCGTGTATGTCCGGCGGGCCCGCTCGAGCGTCGAGCCCTCGCCGAGCGAGCTCCAGGACCTGTACAACCTGTTCGGCTACATCGTCACCGAGGAGCGCGTGATCGAGGACGCCACCGTAGCCGACCTCGATCGCGCGGTCTTCGATCGCTTCATGACGAACATGGGGCTCTCGCTCGACGACGAGCCGCAGCTCGACCTCGCCGTGGAGCTGCGGAACCGCGGGATCCTGGCCGAGAGCAGCGCGGGGCTCCGCGCGACCGTGTACGGAGCGCTCGGCTTCGGCAAGCGACCGCAGGCCTACCCGCAGACCGGCCGCTTCAGGATCGACGCGAGCGTGTACCGCGGCACCGACCGAGGCGACGCGGACGAGGTCACGGTGAGCACCCTGGACGGGCGCCTCGATCAGCAGGTGGAGCGGGCCGCGGAGTGGCTCATGCGGCTCGGCCGCGTCGAGGCCTTTGGCGCCAGCGCCGGCCCGGGCGACGAGGCGCTCACGCGGGGCGAGCGCTACCGCCTCCCGCTCGACGCGTTCCGCGAGGCCGTCGTGAACGCCGTGGCCCACCGCGACTACGGCATCGTGGGGAGCCAGATCCTGATCGACGCGTTCGACGACCGCGTGGAGATCACCAGCCCGGGCAGCCTCCCGAACCACATGGACGTCGCCTCGGCGATGGCGGGCGGCAACCCGCGCGCGCGCAACCAGGCCATGGCCCATTTCTGCGTGGTCATGAGGCTGATGGAGACGCGCGGGCGGGGGTTCCCCCGCATGCGGTCCGCGATGAAGCGGTTCAACGGCACTGTCCCCGCGCTCTTCAACGACCGCGACGCGCGGTTCGTGCGGGTGGTCTTCGACACGCGCCCGCCCGCGAACGAGCCCGACGCGACGCACCGCGGGGCGGGCACCCGCGAGTGAGGTGAGGGAGGCGTGGAGGGCGCGTCGCGCGTCGCATACGGAGTAGAGTCGTCAGTCGAGCTCTTCGGGTGGCTGCCTATACAGCGCGTCGACATCGACCACGATCCCGAGCGAAGCGAGGTCGGCCGATTCGCCACTTCCCGCGACGGCGGCGACCTTCCAGCGGTCCTGCTCGTTCCTTCGCCACACCTCGACGAGCGGCGAATGCTGGGACACGAGGACACACTCGCGAATGGACGGGATGCGCCGGTAGTGCCGAGCCTTGGCCCGCGGTCGTAGGACTCCGACGAGTCGCTCAGCACCTCGACGACGACCGTGGGGTTCGTCGCCGCGTGACGATCGACAGGGCTCGTCTCCAGCTTCCCGCACGCGACGCTCGCGTCCGGGCAACACGCGAAGTCGGTCGCCTCGACCCGCACACGGAGGTTCGCCGAATAGACGCGGCACGGCTTCCCCGGCCTCGCGAGCGCGCTGCGAAGCTCGCCGGCGATCGCGGCTTCGAGGGCGGCGTGCTCGGGCGTCCCGCCGCTCATCGCGTCGACCTCGCCGCGCAGTTACTCGTGCCGCTCCGGCGACGCGTCCTCGAGGGCGAGGTACTCCGCGTAGGTCATGGTCGCGACTTGGGTGAGGGCCCCCCCACAAGGTAGAAGCTCGCCGCGGCCGTGATCGAGCGCGGTCAGTCGCCCGAGGTCGCCAGGCGCGCGCGGCCCGCCGGGAGCGAGGGCTCCGCGGCCGCCACCGCCGCGTGCACCGCGTGCTCACACCGGTCGACCCGCGCGCCGACCGTCACGTCCCCGTAGCGGACGTTGTCCATCGCCCGCTCCGCGTAGTCCCCCCGCGAGACCACCGCGACGAGCGCGCGCGTCTCGAGGTCCACCACCGCGCCGCCCGAGTCGCCGTGCAGCGTGGCGGCGTACACCGTGACCGTGTCGGGGCTCGTGGACTTCACGGCGCCGCGCTCGGCGTGGCGTCGCTTGGCCTCCGCCGTGATGCCTCCCACGGTCTTGGGCCACGTGTCCGACCCGAACCCGAGCACCGCGTAGCGCCCGCCCTCGCTCGGGCTGCCGACGCGGAGCAGCGGCACGTCGGCAGGGACAGGCCGCTCGAGCACCAGCGCCGCGAGATCGCGCTCCTCGGTCGGCGACGCCTCGCACACGTGGACCCCGGTGAGGCGACGCGGCCCCACGGCAGGTAGTCGCCGCCGAGCTCGACGTGCAGGGCGCCCGCCACCTTCGGGCGCGCTGTGGCCTCGCCGCTCGCCGTGGTCTCGGTGATGCAGTGCCGCGCGGTGAGCACCACGCGCGGCGCGACCAGGACGCCCGAGCAGGTGCCGCGGCCGATCCACACGCGCACCACCGCGTCGCCCGGTCGCGCGTTCCCCGGGCTCACGCTCCCGAGGGAGGTCTCCTCGAGGAGGCGCGCGTTCGCCCGCGAGAACGGCGAGAACGGGTACCCGCACGCTGGTAGACCGAGCAGCGCGAGCAGGATCGCCACGGAGCCGAGCGAGCGAAGCGGGCCCACTCTGAAGGAGTAGCAGACGGGCGGTTGCGCCGCACGCGGGCGACTGCTAGCAGGTCGCCCATGAGGCTCTTCCAACTCGGGTTGCTCGTCGTGTTCCTCGGCATTGTGGGCTGCGTGGGCGAAGCCGGGGAGTCCGGCGAGCCGGAGGAGACCGCGCAGGACACCGGGGGCGTGGAGGTCTCCGAAGGGAGCGTCGCGCCCGCAAAGATCAAAGTGGAAATGTGCGCCTGCAAGGACGCGCAGTGCGGCCCGACCCAGGGCGCGGAGTGCAGCTCGAAGCGCTGACGCCCGCGCCCCCGCGGTGCGCGGCGCCGTGTGTGGAAAAGTCACACCCCTCTCCCATCACGAGCGCGAGAACACGACGAGCTCGTCGCGGTGCACGAGCACGTCGCGGTCGTCGTCGGGCTTCGCCGCGGCCCTCGCGGCGCCAGGCTTCGGCGCGCTCGTCGCGCTCGGCGCGCTCGATTTCGTGCCGGCGAGGCGCGTCGCCGCCTCCACGGCCAGGCGCGAGAGGCCCCGGCCGAGCTCCACGCCGTCGTGCGACAAGAGGCGCACCGCGTCGCCCGCGCGGAAGTCGCCGCGCACGCCCAGCACGCCCACGCTGAGCACGCTCTTGCCTTTCTCGGTGACCGCGCGAGCGGCGCCCGCGTCGAGCACGAGCGCGCCGCGCGGCCGCAGGGTGAACGCGATCCACGCGCGCTTCGCCGAGAGCCGCTTCTCCGGCGCGACGAACCAGGTGCCCACGTCTTCGCCCGCGAGCACACGATCGAGCACGTCGCCCGCGCGCGCGTCGGCGATGACCACCTGAGCGCCGGTCAGCGTCGCGAGCCGCGCGGCCTCGAGCTTGCTGGCCATGCCCCCCGTGCCCTCCGCGCTCTTGCCGCTGCGCACGAGGCGCACGGCCTCGGTCGCGATGTCGCGCA
Source organism: uncultured Polyangiaceae bacterium (assembly GCA_964531755.1). Classification (GTDB taxonomy): domain Bacteria; phylum Myxococcota_A; class Polyangia; order Polyangiales; family Polyangiaceae; genus JAAFHV01. The sequence continues at coordinate 1,747 of CAZHGG010000231.1, read as the reverse complement.
CCACGGGCACGCGCTCGCCCTCGGCGTCGAGCAGGCCGGGGATGTCGGACAAGAGCACGAGCAGCTCGGCGTCGACCAGGGGCGCGACGAGGGCCGAGAGCTGGTCGTTGTCGCCGAACTTGATCTCCTCGACCGAGACCGAGTCGTTCTCGTTCAGCACGGGCACGGCGTGCGCCTCGAGCAGGGCGGAGAGGGCGGCGCGGGCGTTGTTGACGCGCGCCCGATCGGCGAGGTCGGCGTGCGTGAGCAGCACCTGGGCGACCGCGAGGCCGCGCGCGCCGAAGGCCTCTTCGTAGGCGCGCATGAGCAGGCTCTGCCCCGCCGCGGCCGCCGCCTGCAGCTTGGCCATCTCCTTCGGGCGGGTCGCGTAGCCGAGCTTCTTCGCCCCGAGGGCGATGGCGCCGCTCGACACGAGCACGACCGAGCGCCCGCCGGCGTGGGCGCGGGCGATCGAGTCGGCGAGGCGGCCGAACACCTCGCGATCGCTCGCGAGCGTGCGCGAGCCGACCTTCACCACGACGCGCCGGGCCTTCTGGACGAGCTGCCTCATATGGGCGCGCTTGTTAGCACAGCCGAGGCGGGCGCCGGCGCCGCAGGCCGGCCCGGCCGCCCGTTACGCGAGCGTCGTGAGCAGCTCGTCGAAGGCGGTCTCGACGCGCCGCACGAGCCACGCCGGCACGTTGGCCGCGGAGATGAGCACGCTGTCGATGAGCTGCGTGGTGCCGTCGCGGAGGTCCTCCGGCGCGCGGGGGATCTGGAATTTTTCGCCCTCGCCCTCGGTGGTGAACACGTAGAGGAGGGCCTGGTCGATCGCGCGGCGGATGCGGCGCGCCTCCTCCGCGTCGACCCTGACCGCGCGCCCCTTGCGGGCGGTCTCGAGGTAGCGCTGCAAGAGGTGCCCGAGCAGGAACGTGGTCACGCCGAGGCGCACCGGCGCGAGGAACGCGAGCGGCCCGAAGCGCCCGAGCACCTTGGTGGTGGCGAACACCACGGCCTCGGCGACCACGCCGCGCGGGCCCTCGACGCCGCCCGTGCTGGCGAGGATGCGCCTCGCCTCCGGCGTCAGCGAGAGCCCGTGGCGGCTCGCGACCTCGTGCGCGAGGGCGCCGCGAATGCGCCGGGCGACCGCGTCGGGGACCCACGGGAGGGGCACGACGCCGCTCAGCGTGCCGAGCGCCGTGTACACCCCCATGCGGCTCGGGCCCAGGCTCCGCGCGGCCAGCGTGCCTGCTCCCTCGCGGTGCTCGAGCGCTTCGTCGTCGTTCGCCATGCCGTTCGTCTCTCCTCGTCTCGCGTGGTCTGCGGGGTCGCGTCTCGCGGCGCGGGCCCGCACGTCGAGTCTACGCCAACGCCCCCGCGACGGGGGAGAGCTCCACGATGACCGCGCGGTGCTCGAGCGCGAGCGCGAAGAGATCGCGCGTGCCCTGCTCGGCCGTGAGCTCCACGAAGAGCCGGGGCGGGGCGCCCGTGGCTGCGAACCCGCGGGCCGTGAGCGCGGCGGCGAAGGCCTCCGCCTCGCCGTGCACCACGAGCGAGAAGCGGCGCTCGCGAGCGGCCACGTCGCCGGGCGGCCCCTGCGCGAGCACCTCCGTCGGGCCGAGCACGAGCGCCTCGTCGGCCGCGAGGGCGAGGGGGCTCTCGAGGGCGAGGCGCGGCGCGAACAGGGCCCAGCGGAGGTCGTCAAGGGCCTTTACCACCGCGCGGGCGAAGGCGCGCGCCTCGTCGTCCGCGAGGCCCGCGGTGGGAT
>CAZHGG010000230.1:0-8262 GCA_964531755.1 uncultured Polyangiaceae bacterium | reverse complement strand
CGACGCGGCCCAGCAGAGGCCGGCGCCCCGCGCCCCGCGCGCGAGGCGCGCGCGCACCGAGGACGTCGCCGGGCCGCTCATCCCCGGTTCACGCGCACCTTGGGCTTGGCGCCGAGGAGCGCGAGCTGGCCGCAGGCCGCGGCGACGTCGTCCCCCCGGCGGCGCCGGATGAAGCACGAGTACCCCGCGTCGACGAGGACCCGCTGAAAGTCGAGCGTGCCCGCCGCCGCGGGCGGCCCCAGCGTCGAGGCCTCGATCGGGTTCATGGGGATGAGGTTGATCTTCACCGGGAGGCCGCGGAGCAGCGCCGCGAGCTTGCGCGCCTCGCCCACGCCGTCGTTGCGGCCCGCGACGAGCGTGTACTCGATGGTGATGCGGCGCCGCCGAGGCAGCGGGTAGGCGCGGAGGCCCTCCATGAGCGCCTTCAGCGGGTACTTCTTGTTGATGGGCATGAGGCGCCCGCGGGTCTCGTCGTCTGCCGCGTGCAGCGAGATCGCGAGGCCGATCTGGCCGCCGAAGTCTTGCCCGAGGCGGGCGATCTCGGGCACGAGACCGCTCGTGCTCACGGTCACGCGGCGGGAGGAGAGGCCGAGGCCGTCGGGGTGCGTGAGCAGCCGGAGAGAGCGCGCCGTCGCCTCGTAGTTGTGGAGCGGCTCTCCCATGCCCATGTAGACCACGTTCCGGAGCTGCTCGTCGGGGTCGAGGAGCGAGCGGCCCACGAGCACCTGCGCGACGATCTCGTCGGGCCCGAGGTGCCGCTTCAGGCCTGCGACGCCGCTCGCGCAGAACACGCACCCCATCGCGCACCCCACCTGCGTGCTGATGCACTGCGTGACCCGCAGCGGCTCGACCTTCGCCTCGCCGGCGGGCGAGGGCTCCGCCTCCTCGTCCTCCGTGTCGTCGACGGAGGCCGCGTCCGCGTCCTCGAGCCACTCGTCTTGGACTCCTTGGCCGAGGCGCCGGGCGCCGCTCACGCCGGGGATGAGCACGGTCTCGACGGTGGCGCCGTCCGCGAGGCGCACGAGCAGCTTGCGGGTGCGGTCGGCCGAGCGCACCCCCGGGATCACGGTGAGCACCGGTCCCACGCCGCTCGCGGCGAGCGCCTCGCGCAGCGCGCGGGGCAGATCGGTCATGCCCGAGGGTTCGGCCACGCCGCGCGCCATGATCCAGCGGAACACCTGCTTGCCGTGGAACGCGCGCCCCCCGAGCCGCACCGCCTCCGCGCTCCACTCGTCGGGGAGGCGGGCCAGAGGGGGGGGCACGGCGTCGCTCTTCACCACGCGGAGCGTAGTCGGCGGCCCCGTGCGCCGTCCAGCGGCGCGGCTTCGTGCGTCGTGTCGGCGCGCGCCAACGGGTGTAGTGTGGGTAGGTGGGCTTCACGTCCGACGACCGTCGAGGGATCTCGCTCCGCAACATCGCGTCGTTCTGTGTCGTCGTCGCCGCCCTGAAATTTGCGGCGCCGTTCTTCGTCCCGCTCACGCTCGGCGCGATCCTCGTCACGGTGGTGTCGCCGCTCTCGACCCTCCTCGTCCAGAAGCGTGTGCCGCCCACGCTGGCGGTGCTCATCGGCGGGCTCGCCACGCTCGCGGTCATCTCCGCGGGCACGGCGGCCCTCGGCCTCGCGAGCACGCAGCTGAACGACGAGTGGCCCCACTACGCACACCAAGGCGACGTGCTCGCGGGCAAGGCGCGGGCCTGGCTGAGCGCGCACCACCTCGCGATCTCGGTCGCGGGGCCGAAGGGGCCCGACTGGGTGGGCATGGCGACCGGCGTCCTCCAGCGCGCCGCCGGCCTCGTCTCCGACTTCTTCATCATCATGCTGGTCGTCTTCTTCGGGCTCTCGGAGGTGCTCGATCTCGGCGGCAAGCTCCGCAAGGTGACCGACGACCCGGAGCTCGGATTCTCCCGAGTGGACGAGATCGTGCGCAAAGTGCAGACCTACCTCCTCGTCAAGAGCTTCACGAGCCTGCTCGTGGCGCTGATCGCGTACCTCGTGCTGAAGGTGACCGACGTCCGCCTCGCGCTCTTGCTCGCGGTGCTCCTGTTCCTGCTCCACTTCGTGCCGAACGTGGGCGCCGTGATCGCGACGGTGCCGGCGGTCGCCGCCGCGTTCCTCGACAGCGGCCCGGGCGCCGCGATCGGCGTCGCGATCACCATGTCGACGAGCAACTTCATCGTCGGCAACGTGGTCGAGCCCCGCCTCCTCGGTCGGACGCTGGGGCTCTCTTCGTTCGCCGTGCTCGTCTCGCTGCTCTTCTGGGGGTGGCTCTGGGGGCCCGCGGGTGCCATCCTCGCCGTGCCGATCCTGATGGTCCTCAAGGTCACCCTCGAGGGCACGCGCTACCGCAGGTGGGCGCAGCTCCTCGAGCCCGCGACTCACGACGCGCCGGGCGCGCACCACCTCGCCGACGGCACGCCCCTCCCGACCACCATGCGGCTGCGGATGTGGGCGAGCACGGCCACCCCGGCTCCGACCTCCGTGGGGCTCGGCGCGCCGCCGGCCGCGCCGCCGCGCTCGCGCGATCCGGGCGATCCGACGGACCCTGGCTCGGGCTGACCGCGAGGGCGCGCTTCGCTGGCCCCGGGCCTCGCTAGTCCCCGCCCGTGAGCCGCGCGCGCACGTCGCCGAGCTCGAGGCCGTACCGCGCGAGGTACTTTCGGAGGCGATCGGCGTCGTTCGAGGTGCCCTTCCGCGCCCGCGACTCCGCGAACAGCGCGCGCCCCGCCTCGCTCAGCGACCGCGCGTCGCGGCACACGCGCAGCACGTCCTCGAGCTGCGCGCGCTCGAAACGATCGAGCGCGACCTCCCCCAGCACGCGCTCGATCAACCCCTCCCCGTCGCCCCGCGCCGCGGGGCGCTGGCTCGCGCCCCCGAACGCCTCGCGGAGCCGGGCCACCTCCTCCTCGACGAGCGCCTCGGTGATCCTGCCGCCCCTCGCCAGCGTGCCTAGGCGCGTGATGCTCGCGTCGAGGTCGCGGAAGTTGCCAGGCCACGTCGCCGCCGGCGAGTGCGCGAACGCGAGGTAGGCGTCCCTCGCCTCCCTCGCCCACGTGAGCCGCGTGCCGAGCGCGCGCGCCACCTGCTCGGTCTGGTGCTCGACGTTGGGCGCGAGGTCCTCGAGGCGCTCGCGCAGCGACGGGAGGCGGAACGTCCACAGATGGACGCGCGCGAGGAGGTCCTCGCGGAAGCGCCCCTCCCGCGCAGCCGCGAAGAGGTCGCGGTTCGTCCCGCACAAGAGCTGAAATTCGCTGCGCTTTTCGCGATCCGACCCCATGGGCGTGAAGGTCTTGTCCTCGATCGCGCGGAGGAGCATCGCCTGCTCGTCCGGGCCAAGCTCGTAGATCTCGTCGAGGAAGAGCACGCCGCCGTCCGCGCGCGCGAGGTGCCCCTCGCGCTCCGAGACGGCGCCCGTGAACGCCCCCTTCGCGTGCCCGAAGAGGGCGCTCATGGCCGCGTCACCGCGCACGGTGGCGCAGTTGACCTCGACGAACCGCCCGACGAGGCCCTGCCGCGCCTTCTTCAAGGCGAACACGCGGCGCGCGAGCGCGCTCTTCCCAGAGCCGGTGGGGCCGAGGAAGAGCATCGGCGCGCGCGACCGCACCGCGACCTCCTCGACGCGCGAGACGAGCTCGTTGTACGAGGCGTTGCGCGTAGGGATGCCGTCCTTCAGCAGCGCCTGGGCGCCCTCGCGCTCGTCGCGCACGCGGCTCGCGATGCGGTCGTACCGCGCGAGGTCGAGGTCGATGATCCCGTAGCTGCCGCGCACGCTCTCGCCCTCGCCGTCTTCGCTCACGGCCCGAGGCGAGGTCTGCACGAGGCGCCCGGGCAGGTGCCGCGACTCGGTGAGGAGGAAGAGGCAGATCTGGACGACGTGCGTGCCGGTCGTGATGTGCACGAGCAGATCGCAGCCTTCGGGGTCCCACGCGCTCGCGTGGCGCTTCGCGAGGTCGTGGAGCGCGCCGTACACCTCCTCGAAATCCCACGCGTCCGCCAGCGGGAAGCTCACGTGGGTGACGCGCGTCTCGGGAGAGACCTGCGCCGCGTCGCGCCCGAGGGCGTACGCGAGGGCGGTGTGGCGCGGATCGTGGAGCAGCACGAGCTCGTCGACGAGGAGGTCGTCGTGCATGCAGAGGCTCACGGTGGGGCGCCACCGCTCCCACCGCGCCGGGCCCTTGCCGGCGTCGAGCGAGGGGCCCACGACGCCGAGCACGACCGTCCTCCGCCGCGGGCGCGGCCGCTCGGACGGCGCGGGCTGCTTCGAGGACGCCATCGGCCGTGCTCCGCGCCGTCAGCCGGCGGGCGCGACCTCGACGAGGAGCTGCCGCGCGCTCACCTGCGCGCCGGCGCCGATCGAGACCGACGCCACCGCGCCGTCGATCTCGGCCGCGAGCTGGAACTCCATCTTCATGGCCTCGAGCACGACGAGGAGCTGCCCCTTCTTCACGGCGTCGCCCACGCCGACCTCGACGCGCAGCACCTTGCCGTCGATCGGCGCGAGGACGCGGCCGTCGCTCGCGCGGCCTTCCGCGCGGCGCGGGGCGAGGGAGACGTCCGTGAAGACGTGCACCGCGTGGCCCCAGTCCACCCAGAGCGTGGCGCCGTCGCGCGCGACGCGCGCGGTCGCCGTCGCCCCGCCCTCCGTGAAGCGGAGCCGCCGCGTGGCCTCGCTCACCTCGCCCTCATCGAGCTCGAGGGAGAGCACGAGCTTCCGTTCGCCGACCTCGACCTCGTAGCCCGCGCCGCCGAGCGGGCGCACCACGACCACGCGCTCCGCGCCGCCGCTCGTGAGCTTCAACGGCACACTGGGCGCGTACGAGCTGCTCCACCCGACGAGCTCGGCGGAGAGCGCCGAGGCCTCGCGCAGCGCCTCGGCGTCGGCGTGGAACAGCGCGGCGGCCGCCACCGCCACCTGCCGGTCGTTCGGCGCGCCGAGGGCCCCCAGCGTCGCGCTCGGGAGGTGCGCGGCCACGAAGCCCGTGTCGTAGTCGCCCGAGGTGAACGCCGCGTGCCCGAGGACGTGGAGGAGCAGCTCCTTGTTCGTGACCACTCCGAGCAGCGCGAGCCGCTCGAGGGCGCCCACGAGCCGGCGGCGCGCGTCTTCGCGGTTGGCGCCGTGGGCGATGAGCTTGCCGACCATCGAGTCGTAGAACGGGCTCACCTCGCGCCCCTCGGCGAGGCCGTGGTCGACGCGCACGCCCTCGCCCTCGGGGAGCTCGAGCCCGAGGACGCGCCCGGTCTGGGGCATGAACTCGCGGGCCGGGTCCTCCGCGCAGAGGCGCACCTCGATCGCGTGGCCGCGCCAGTCGATTTCGGCTTGCGACAGAGGGAGCGGTTCGCCCGCGGCGACCGCGAGCTGCCAGGCGACCAGATCGGTCCCGGTCACGAGCTCGGTGACCGGGTGCTCGACCTGGAGCCGCGTGTTCATTTCCATGAAATAGAACTGACCTGTCGGCGAGAGCAGGAACTCGATCGTGCCGGCGCCCAGGTAGTCGATCGCGCGCGCCGCGGCGACGGCGACCTCCCCCATCGCCTGGCGCAGCGCGGGCGAGACGGCGGGCGAGGGGCACTCCTCGACGATCTTCTGGTGGCGGCGCTGCACCGAGCAGTCGCGCTCGCCGAGGTGCACGACGTTGCCGTGCGAGTCGGCGAACACCTGGATCTCCACGTGCCGCGCGCCCAGGACGGCCTTCTCGAGGATGAGCTCGCCGCTGCCGAAGGCGTTCTCCGCCTCGGAGCGGGCCGAGCGGATCGCCTCGGCGAGGGCTTCGGGCGCGGTGACGAGGCGCATCCCTCGCCCGCCCCCGCCCGCCGCGGCCTTCACCATGACCGGCAGCCCGACGCGGAGCGCCTCGCGCGCGAGCGCCTCGTCCGACTGGTCCGCGCCCTCGTACCCGGGGATGCACGGCACACCCGCGGCGAGCATGCGCAGCTTGGCTTGCCGCTTGTTGCCCATGAGGCGCACAGCCTCCGGCCGCGGCCCGACGAAGACGATCCCCGCGTCGGCGCAGGCGCGCGAGAACGCGTCGTTCTCCGACAAGAAGCCGTAGCCCGGGTGCACCGCGTCGGCGCCGGTGGCGCGCGCGGCCGCGAGCAGCTTCTCGGGCACGAGGTAGGAGTCGCGGGCGGGCGAGGCGCCGAGGTGCACGGCCTCGTCGGCGGAGAGCACGTGCGGAGCGCCACGATCGGCGTCGGAGTAGACGGCCACGGTGCGGACGCCGAGCCGCCGACACGTACGAATGATGCGCGCCGCGATCTCGCCGCGGTTGGCGACCAACACCTTGTTCAGTCGGGTCATTGGAGGGTTCCTCTCGCGTCCCACTCACATGCGCGCCACGCCGAAGGTGCTGGGCGACAGCTCCCGGACGCGTGACTCGCGGCAAATCGACAGGGTGAGCGCGAGCACGCGGCGGGTGTCGCGCGGATCGATGAGCCCGTCATCGAACAGCCGGGCGCTGCAATTCCACGCGTGCGACTCCTTGTCGAACTGGTCGATGATGGGCTGCGCCATCTCCATCAGGACCGACTCGGGCACCGGGTTGCCCTGCCGCGCCATCTTCTCACCCATCACGATCGACATGACGCGCGCCGCTTGCTCGCCGCCCATGACGGCCGTGCGGGAGTTGGGCCACGCGAAGATGAACCGAGGGCCGAAGCCGCGCCCGCACATCCCGTAGTTGCCGGCGCCGAAGGACGCGCCGATCACGACCGTGAGCTGCGGCACGGTGGCGTTCGCGACCGCCTGGATCATCTTCGAGCCGTGCTTCACGATGCCGGCCTGCTCGGCCTTCGTGCCGACCATGTACCCCGTGATGTTCTGGAGGTACACGATGGGCACGTCGGCCTGGCAGCAGAGCTGGATGAACTGCGCGGCCTTGACCGACCCCCGCTCCGTGATGGGGCCGTTGTTGCCGATGAGGCCCACGGGGTGGCCGTCGATCTCGGCGCGACCGCACACGAGCTGGCCGTCGTAGAGGGCCTTGAACTCGAGGAACTCGGAGCCATCGACCAGGCGCGCGATCACCTCGCGGCAGTCGTACGGCTTGCGGTAGTCCACGGGCACGACGCCGCACAGCTCGTCGGGCGAGTACCGCGGCGCGCGGCCCGCCCCCAGCCGCCCCGGCTCGACGCGCGCCCACCCGAGCTTCGCGAGCACCTCGCGCGCGATCCGCACCCCGTCGGCGTCGTCCTCGGCGAGCAGCTCGGCCGTGCCCGCGACCTGGCAGTGCATCTCGGCGCCGCCGAGCTCCTCGTCGGTGGCGATCTCGCCGGTGGCGGCCTTGAGCAGCGGCGGGCCCGCGAGGAAGACCTTGGCCTTGTTCCGCACCATGATCACGTAGTCCGAGAGGCCGGGCAGGTAGGCTCCGCCCGCGGTGCTCGAGCCGTGCACGACGCAGATCTGGGGGATGCCGGCGGCGGAGAGCCTCGCCTGGTTGTAGAACGCCTCGCCGCCGGGCACGAAGATCTCCTGCTGATACAGCAGGTTGGCGCCGCCGCTCTCGACGAGGACGACGACCGGCAGCTTGTTCTCGAGCGCGATCCGCTGCGCGCGGAGGGTCTTTTGGACGCCCCACGGAGACATCGTCCCGCCCTTGATCGCGGCGTTGTTCGCGACGACCAGCGCGCGCACGCCGGACACGTAGCCGATGCCCACGATGGTGTTTCCGCCGGCGAGGGACCCGTCGCTGTCGTCGTGGTAGCGGAGCCCGCAGAGCGTCGAGAGCTCGAGGAACGGCGAGCCGCGGTCGAGCAACAGCGCCACGCGCTCGCGCGGGAGGAGCTGGCCGCGCTTGTGGAACTTGTCGCGGGCGCGCGCCTCGGTCTCGCGGACCTTGCCCTCGATCGCCCGGAGCTTGTCGATCTCGGCGAGCATGTCGGCGCGGTTCTGGCGAAACGCCTCGCCGCCCGGATCGATCTTCGTCTCCAACACCGGCATGCTGTGCTTCCTCCGAAGGGCACCGTAGCGCACCGCGGCGCCTCTGAGCGCGCGACCGTGGGGGCCCCCCCGCGGCGCAGAAAAAACGGAGCAGCGCCCGCGCCGAGCGCGTATTCTCCGCGGCTGACCCCTACGGACATGCCCTTGGCTTCGCACGCACCGCACCGCCCCACGCGCCCCGCGACGGGGCCACGCACGAAGGGCCCGGGCCGATCAGCGCGCCTCGGAGCGCTCGCGCTCGTGGCGCTCACGGTCCTCTGCGGGCCGGCCCTCGCCAAGCCGAAGACGCCGACGGCGCCGCGGGGCGCGCCGACCGCGCCTCCCACGG
>CAZHGG010000229.1:0-8262 GCA_964531755.1 uncultured Polyangiaceae bacterium | reverse complement strand
CGGCGGCCCCGTACGGCCCGAACGGCTACGGCGCGGGCCCCGCGCCCGCGCCACACCGGCCCCCGCCCGCCTACGGTCCGCCGCCTGGCGCCAGGCCCCCTGTTCACGCCGGGGAGCCGCCGCGCCGCGGGAAGGGGCTCCTGGTCGGGGCGGGGGTGATCGCCCTGCTCAGCATCACGGCGATCGTCGTCGCGGCGACCGGCGCCGGCGACGGGCTCTTCTCGGGAAAGGCCCCCACGGCAACCACCCCCCTTGGCTTGACGAGCCCAACCACGCTCCCGACGGTGACCCCGCCGGACACGGCGACCGTCGCCACCACGGTGGACACGAACATCCCCCCGCTCGACCCCGCGGCCACCGGCGCGCCCCCCTTCTCGCCGGTCACGAAGCCGACGACCAAGCCGACGACCAAGCCCGCGCCGACGCCCGCGCCGACGCCCGCGCCGACGCCCGTGCCGACGCCCGTGCCCACGCCCGTGCCCACGCCCACGCCCACGCCGGCGCCCACGCCGTTCCCGTTCCCGTTCCCGTTCCCGACCACGCCGCCGACGCCCACGCCGAAGCCCACCACCCCGCCCACCCCCATCCCCACGCCCGTCACGATGAAGTGCCAGCAGGCGCGCAACATGCCGCCGGGGCCCCAGCGCGACGGCGCCATCGCCGTCTGGTGCAAGTAGCGACGTCTGGCACGCGGTGGCCAGCTCTCGCGGCGCAGGCGGGCCCTCCGTTCGCCCATCATCCGAGAAATAGCCGTTTGTTCTCGCGAAAACGCAGGTTGTTGGCGAATTTGGCTCAATATGGCCCAAGATTCGCCGGTAGCCAGACAAATGCCCATTTGTTCTGCTGAAATTCGCTTTGCCTCCTCGGTCGCGGGGTTGGCGCATGATGGCGTGAGCAGGCGCACGCTGCCCCGTGCCGGGCGCGCTCGCTGGCGACGGATCCTCTTCGCCCGGTCGGATCAGTAGACGAGGCCGGCGAACAGCGAGCCCTCGGCGCGCGGCATCATCTGCAGGGAGTCGCCCACGCGGACCACGGGGAACACGCCTCCCAGCTCGACCCCGAAGAAGGACGTGCCGCCGATCGTGGTGCGAAGGCTCGCGTACAGCTCTGGGCCGGCCGCCGCCGCGCGGAAGCGCGCCTCGGTCGGGTAGCCCGCGGCCAGGAGGCGGGCGGCGTCGTTGCGTCGCAGGGTCTGCGCGGCAAACTCTCCCACGGCGCCGACACCCACGGTCAGGAGCGGGACGCCAGAGAGCCACCGCCGCTCGGCGCGGAAGCGCGCCCCGAAGATGGTGAAGAGGTTCTCGTTGGCGTCGCTCGTGTTCCCGGCGAGCGCCGCCGTGCCCACGAGCTGGAGGGCGTGGGCACCCGAGGCGTACGCGTAGCGGAGCGTGCCGCCGTGCGCGACTGAGGCGTACCCGCCGGCGCCAGCCCCGTAGCTCACCGAGACCTCGTGGTTCGCCCGCGTGAGCGCGCCGCCCTCGCGCGCCAACACCGCCGGGTCCTCCGCGCGGACCTCTGCGGCCGAGAGGAACCGCTGCGAGCCCGCGGTCATGCGGAGCTCGAGGGCGCCGGCCCGCCCGCGCTCGTCGAGCGCGTGGACCACGAGGCGGGTCGGGGGCACCCGCACGCGCACGTCGCGGTCGGCGAGCGAGCGCACCTCCGCGAAGGGCTCCACGCGGCCGTGTTCGAAGAACCGGAAGGTGACCCCCCGGCCCCGGCGGAGCGCGATCTCGGTCGCGGGCGCGGCGTCGTGGGTGAGCACCACCTCCGACGCGGGATCGACGAAGGGCCCCGTCGTGCTGACGGCGCCGCGCTCAGCCGCTTGCGCCGCGACGTAGGCGTAGCTCTCGCCGAGGGTGACGCGGTGGTCGCCGTTGCGGTCGGCCGCGGCCTCGAGCCCCGTGAGCCAGTCGGTGGCGAGGGTCCGCGCGCTGCACGTGCCGCGGGCGCGGAGCCAGGTGGGGCCGCCGGCAGGGCGGCCGAGCGCCAGCTCGGTGGGGCGCTCGCGCCGCTCGCACACGTCCGACATGACGAGGTGCAGGGCCGCGGGGATCTCGCGCGCCAAGGTGGTGACGGTGCTCAGGGGGAGCGGACCGTCCGCAAGCGCGAGCGCGTCGCCGGCGTCGTCGCGCTCCTCGGGAGGGCGCTCGCCGAGCGCCACGACGACCAGGAACACGTCCTCTGGGGCGAAGCGCTCGGCGAGGGCGCGGGCGCGCGTGAGCCCCTCGCCGGCGGTCGCCTGCGAGGCGTGGGGCACGGCGATCGCCCGCTCGTGCCTTACGAAGCCGGCCTCCACGAAGGTGTCGACCGTCCGCGCGACCTCGGCGTCGCGGCCCTGGCCCCCGAGCACCACCAGCACGCGCACCGCGCCCCGGGGCCCGAGGGCGCGCGCGGGGGTGCCGCCCACGAGCGCGGCCGTGGCGAGCGCCAACCCGGCGAGGGCCCCGCGGCGGCTCACTCGAGTGGACATGGCCATCCCGGGGGGAGCTCCTCGGTGGGGGCGAGCTTTCGCACGTCCTGGCGGCAGGGCGTCGCGGCGGCGGCGCACAGGCCCACGGCCGCGCAGGGAAAAAAGCTCAGCTCTCGACCACCGGAGAGGCAGGCGAGCCCCGGCGCGTTCCTGGGCGGGAACGTCGTGCGCAGGTCGTAGGAGGCCGGGGCCGCGTCGGGCACCGGGCCGTAGAGGGTCGAGCACACGCGCTCGGGGAGCTCGAGTGGCTGCTGCGCGGTGCCCGTGTCCAGCAGCGGATACGCGTCCGAGGGCGGCAACCAGCGCGCCCCCGTCGCGCCGAGGCGCTGGAAATTCAGCCCCGCCGTGGGGACCCGCCCCGCGCCGTCCGCGAGGAGGCGCGCCTCCGCGGCGCTCGGCGGGCGCTCGAGCCAGACGACGTAGACCGTGCGGCTCACGGCCAGCACCGCCCCGAGGTCGAAGTCTTTGTCGGCGCGTGGGGACGGGTCGTCGTACGCGACGAGCGCGCCGACGGCGAACGCGAACGCGGTCGACTCGCCCTCGGCCACGTCCACCCGGTGGATCGCCTCGAGCGGCGGGGCGCGCCGGATCGGCACGGAGAGCGCGCCCGTGTAGCCGGGCGCGACGCGCAGCTCGTCCGAGGTGAGCAGGCCCGGCGTCGACGCCGCGACCGGGCGCCACACGACCGCCACGCCAGGGCTCTTCGCCGTCGCCGGGATCGACACGCTCGCCGTGACCGTGGTGAGCAGGGTGGGGCGCTCGGGCTCCGCGGAGAGGGCGCCGCACGCGGTCACCGCGAGGGCCAGCGGGATCGTGGCTGCCGCGCGAGCGCTCGCGCGCGCCACACAGCGCCCAAGATCATCCGTGAACGCGGCCCTGCGCACCCTGCGCACGATACCCTCAGGCACGCCGAGGGCGTGAACTTTGGACGAATGTGTCACCTCGACGTACATGCGCGCTTCGCCCGCTCGGTGGCGCCGGGGTCGCCCGTCTGGAGCAGATCGCCAGGCAGGACCTCGCGGATCTCGAGGGTGCGGGGCGTGAGCTCGTAGAGCGCGGCCGGCGCGGGGCTGGCGGGGTCGACGTCCGCGAGGGCGAACCGGTACACGGGCGCCTCGGGGGGCGTGCCGAGCGCGATGAACGCGCGCTCTGGCGCCCGACCCGCTAGCAGCGCGCGGGCGTCGGGCACGGAGCCAAGCAGCCGCGCGAGCGCATCGACACACGAGGCGGGCTGGGTCCGGAGCGTGGCGGCGCGCGCGCTCGAGGTGGCCCACGCGTCGTCGACCTCGGCCACGACGAGGCAGCGCGCGCGATCGCAGGAGAACGTGAGCGCGACCACGCTCGAGGCGATGCGCGGGGGGCTGAGGGTCTGCAGCTCGCGCCGCACGCGCGCCTGCGGGAGGCCGGGGGTGGTGCGGTCGAGCTCGACGCCGACGACGAGCGGCACGCTGGAGGGCGAGCGCGCGAACTCGGCCTCCTTGACGCGCAGCAGGGCCTCCCGGGGGAGGGTGAGGGCGGCCGCGCCCGCCCCCACGCGGACGGGCGTGTCGTACGCGGCCTCGAGCCGCTTCCGGTCGTGCGCGGCGTGCGCGGCGTTCCACTCGGTCACGGCGGCTCGCACGGTCGCCTCGAGGGGATCGGGCGTCGCGGGCGCTCGCGCGGCGCGGGGTGGGACCGGCAGAGGTCGCGCCTCGACGTTCGCGCAGGCCGCGGCGCTCGCGCACGCGATCACCCCGAGGACCGGGCGGATCCCCCTCGCCCGCACCCAGCTCGCGTCGCCGACCACCACGTCACCCTAGCCGAGGAGGGCCGAGCCCCTCAAGCCGCGGCCGCGCGAGCCCGAAATCGCGCGAGGTCCCATTTGACGCGCTGGGCCACCACCCTATATGGAGGACACCTCCATGAACCCTCCCGTGATGATCGCGCTCATCGTCGTCGCCCACGCCGTGTTCGCGTGGTCGGCGATCCGACGTTGGCAGCTGCTCCAAATCGGCACGGGGGCGAGCCGGCTCGACAAGCTCGAGGAGCGCCTGCTCGCTGTCTGGAACTACGCGTTCAAGCAGGAGAAAATGGACTACTACCAGCCCTCGGGCTGGGCCCATAAGCTCATCTTCTTCGGCTTCCTCACCCTCACGCTGCGCACGCTCGTGCTCTGGGGCCGCGGCATCTACCCCGCCTGGAACCTCTTCATCCTCGGGCCGTCGCAGCCGGTGGGGAAGGTGTACGAGTTCGCGAAGGACATCGTCTCTGTCCTCGTGATCCTCGGGGTCTCGGTGTTCTTCTATTTCCGGCTGGTGAAGCCGCAGAAGCGCATGACGCTGAGCGCCGAGGCCACGCTCATCCTCACGATCATCTTCACGATGATGGTCGCCGACATGGCGTACGACGGCGCCTCGCTCGTGCTCGCCGCGCGGCAGGGCGAGCTCTGCGCGCCCGACTCGGCGCTCGCGACGTTCGAGCAGTGCCGGCGCATCGCCGTCATCACCGCGCCGTACCCGCTCGGCACCGAGGCCCACACCGGGTTCTCGTTCTTCCCGTCTCCGGCGGGCTCGGCCTTCGCCGCCGCGTTCAAGGGCCTCCCCGCGGGCGCCCTCATCGCCATCGCGCAGATTGGCTTCTGGACCCACTCGGCGCTGGTGTTGATCTTCCTGAACCTGCTGCCGCACTCGAAGCACTTCCACGTCATCACGGCGATCCCCAACGTGTTCTTGAAGGACATGGACCCGCCCGGGCGCCTCCGCCCCATGGCGGAGAACGCCGAGAAGCTGATGGAGCGCTTCGCCGAGGTGGCGGAGATGGAAGACCCTATGGCCGGCGGCTTCGGCGCGGCGCGCATCGACCAGTTCTCGTGGAAGGCGGTCCTCGACTTCTACACCTGCACCGAGTGCGGGCGCTGCTCTGACAACTGCCCGGCGCACCGCACTGGCAAAATCCTCTCGCCCAAGCACCTGACCCTCGCCCTCCGCGACCACCTCTATGAGAACGAGGCGATGTGGACCGCGAAGGAGATGCGCTGGGGCGGCGCGGATCCCGCCCTCGAAGACGGGAAGAAGAGCCCGGAGGCCATCGCCGAGGAGAAGGAGGGTTCGGTCCTGCCGCCGGCGTTCACGATCACCGATCTCGTGCCGAACATCATCCACCCGGACGTGCTCTGGGCGTGCACCACGTGCCGCGCCTGCGAAGAGCAGTGTCCGGTGATGATCTCCTATGTCGACAAGATCGTCGACATGCGGCGAAACCTCGTGATGGTGAAGAACGAGTTCCCCCACGAGCTCGCCAAGCCGTTCCAGGCGATGGAGGTCAATGGCAACCCGTGGAACCTGTCGCGCATGGATCGCAGCGCGTGGTCCGACGGCCTCGATATCCCCATGATGGCCGAGAAACCCGACGCCGAGGTGCTCTATTGGGTGGGCTGCGCGGCGAGCTACGACGATCGCGCCAAGAAGATCGCCCGTTCGACCGCCGAGCTCTTGAAGCTCGCGGGCGTCGACTTCGCCATCCTCGGGCAAGAGGAGACCTGCACCGGCGACCCCGCCCGCCGCGCCGGCAACGAGATCCTCTTCGCCACGCTCGCAGAGACGAACGCGGCGGTGCTGAACGGGTACAAGGAGCAGGGTGGCGCGCGCACGGTCATCACCGCGTGCCCGCACTGCTTCAACACCTTGAAGAACGAGTATCCCGATTTCGGCGCGACCCTCGAGGTGGTGCACCACACCGATTTTCTCATGGGCCTCGTGGCCATGGGGAAGCTCAAGCCCACGAACCCCGTGACGGGCAAGGTGGTCTATCACGACAGCTGCTACCTCGGCCGCTACAACGGAGTGTACGAGTCGCCGCGCGAGATCCTGCGCGCCATCCCCGGTGTCGAGCTGGTCGAGCCGGAGTACTGGACCAAGCAGCGCGGCCTCTGCTGCGGCGCCGGCGGCGCGCAGATGTGGATGGAAGAGCAGAACACGAACCGCGTGAACGTGAAGCGCACGCTCCAGCTCGTGGACAGCGGCGCCAAGACGATCGCGAGCGGGTGCCCGTTCTGCATGACGATGCTCACGGACGGCCTGAAGAGCCAGAGCCTCGAGGAGCAAATCCAACAGCTCGACGTCGCCGAGCTCCTCGCGCGCTCTTGCGTGCCCTTGGCGGCCGCGCCGTCCCCGGACGCGCCCCCCGCGAGCGAGGAGCAGGCCGCGGCCGAGGAGTAGACGACGCGCTCGGCCCGGGCCGTGACGTGGGACGTGATTGCGTTTCGGGCCCTCGCGTGGGAGGCTCCCAGTGGGCGTCGCCTTTGGCGCCGGGAGGAGGAGCCCATGCGCAGAGCTCGACTGTTCGTCACCGCCGCGTTCGCGACCGCGGCCCTGCTGGGCGCCGCGTGCGGCGGCAGCTCGGAGGCCCCGAACGCCTTCCCCACCGACACCCCCGGCGGGGGTGGTCCGGCGACCTCAGCTAGCGGCGGTCCCCTCGGCCCGTTCGGCGGCGGCGACGCGGCCGGCCTCGGCGACGCGAAGCCCGACGCGTGCGCGGCCTCCGTCGCTCAGGTGGAGCGCGCGAAAGTCGACATCATCTTCGTCATCGACAACTCGGGCAGCATGACCGAGGAGATGACCCAGATAAAGCTGAACGTGAACAAGTTCGCCGCCAAGATCGGGATGAGCGGCCTCGACTACCGCGTCATCTTCATCGTGGCCAAGGCCTCGAGCCCCACCCAGAGCGGCAACGTCATCTGCGTGGGCGCGCCGCTCGGCGGCGCCAACTGCGCCGACAACCCGCCGCTCTTCTGGCACATCAACCAGAGCGTCGGCAGCACCAACTCGCTCCAGCTCATCCTCTCGACGTACGACAGCACGAACGCGGCGCTCGCCTGGAACAAGCACCTCCGCATGGATGCCTACAAGGTGTTCGTCGAGGTCACCGACGACCAGTCGTCGCTGGCGTACACGGCCTTCGACACGCAGCTGCTCGCCAAGGCGCCAGCCGGCATGTTCGGCACCGCCGCCGATCGCCGCTACATCTTCCACACCATCGCGGGCTGGACACCAGGGACCGCGTTCGTCACGGGGGCGAAGTGCTCCACTTCGGAGAACAACGGCTCGCAGTACCAGCAGCTCAGCCAGCTCACCAAGGGCATCATCGACTCGGTGTGCAAGACCGACTACTCGGGCGTCCTCGACAACATCGCGAAGGGCACGGTCGACCGCCTCGCGTGTGAGCTCAGCGTGCCGCAGCAGGCCGCCTCGGACCCGACGACGGTGGCGGTGCAGGCCACGTTCCCTGGCGCGGGGCCGCAGGTGCTCGTGCGGGTCACCGACGCGAGCAAGTGCGCCGCGAACCCGAACGCCTGGTACTTCGACGACAACGCGGCGCCGAAGAAGATCCTCTTGTGCGCCGATTTCTGCACGAAGGTGAACGACGCCCCCGGCACGAAGATCGAGGCCGTCGTGGGCTGCAAGGCCGAGGACCCGCGCTGAGCGTCGCGGACCCGTGCGTGCACGGGCGCGTCGCCCCATGGTAGACTCGCGCCCGTGAGCGCTTGCCCCATCTGCTCCCGCCTCGCCCAGCCGCGGGCGGAGAACCCCGCGGCACCCTTCTGCGGGCCACGCTGCAAGAGCGTGGACCTCGGTCGCTGGCTCAACGAAGAATACCGCGTGCCGTCGGAGGACCTCGACGAGGCGGCGGACCTGGAGAGTACGTGAAGACTGCACGCAATCGCTCGTGGGCGCTCGCCGCGCTCGCCGCGCTCACCCTGGCCGCGCCGCGGGTCGCCTCCGCGCAGCTCCTCCCGCCCGCGCCGTTCGGCCAGC
>CAZHGG010000228.1:0-8265 GCA_964531755.1 uncultured Polyangiaceae bacterium | reverse complement strand
CCGCGCGCACGCGCCTCCGCGCGTGACCAAGTAGGAGGCTCGCTTGGCTCTGCAGCTCTCTCGGTTCGTGCGACGGTCGCGCCGCGTCGGCGTCGCCGCGACGGGGATCGCGCTCGCGCTCCCGCTGTTCGTGGCGTGCTCGTCCGACGACCCCGTGGCCCCTCCGTTCACCACGCGCACGCTGGAGGACGGCGCGGTCGTGGCGGAGGACGGCGCCGTGGTGCCTGGCCCGCTCGACGACGGCGCGACGCCCGTGGACCCCGGCGGCGACGCGGGCGGGGACGGCGGCACGAAGCCGCCCGGCGACGCGCAGGTGCCGCCCGTGAGCGGCGCGGGCCGGGTGCTCTACCGCTACGGCGGAGGCTACAAGCTCATCGAGGCGCGCGCCGGCGCGGTCCCGTTCGACGTGCTCCCCAAGCTCGCGAGCGTGTCGCCCGGCACGGACGCGCGCATGAACATGGGGGCCGACGGCTCGCTCGTCAGCGAGACTACGCGCTTCGGCTGCTCCACCCCGTGCCTCGCGGTCTACTCGCCCACGCTGAGCTCTGGCGAGAAGGTGCTGCCCGGCGGCTCGGCGGTGCGCGAGATGCGCGACGTGACGCCCTCGGTCGCCGGGGGCGGCACGATCATCGTGCACGGCGGCCGCGGGAGCCACAGCACCGATCTCTACGTCACGCGCAAGACGGGCGGCGCGTGGTCGGCCTCGAAGCTCCTCACCTCGGCGTCGCCCTACGCGAACAACTTCAAGCCGCAGATTTCGCCCGACGGTCTGAAGGTGGTGTTCGACTGCGGCAGCGATCCGTACGGGTCGAGCGGCACGAACATCTGCGAGGTGAACCTCGACGCCACGGGGTTCCGCAAGGTCATCGGGCCGGACGGCGGCCCCGGGGGAGGGGCCAACACCCACAGCCCGTCCTACGATCGCGACGGCAGCATCGTGTTCGAGGGCGAGTGGACGCGTGAGCAGGTGTGGCGCATCCGCGGCACCGGCGCGCCCACGCGGGTGAACGGCACCTACGGGAACGACAACACCCCGTGCCTCCTCCCGAACGGCAAGATCGCGTCGCTCTGGCTCGACCGCTCCGGCAACCCGAGCGGGGCCCACGAGCTCAAGCTGATGAACGGCGACGGCACGGGCATGGTCATGCTCGTCACCGGCGTCGACATCGTCGACACGGGCCTCGGCTGCGGCAACTGACGGCGCTGCGCTACGGCTCGGTGCGCTGCGGCTCGCCCGCGGGCAGGAGCGCCACGAAGGCCGCCACCGCCGCGCGCACGGCCTCGGCGTCCTGCCCGTCGAACGTGAGCTTCGTGCGGTAGGTGGGGTCGGACCACTTCGGGTAGGAGCCGACGCTCACCTCGGGGTGCTGCGCGACGATCGCGTCGAGGAGCGGCTTGAGATCGCCCTCGTCCATTTGCGTGTAGACTGCATGAGAAACCCACGGCCGGCCGCCCGCGAGCTTCGCGGCGAGGACCGGGAGCTTCAGGCGGAACACCTCGGGGATGCCCGGGAAGAGCCAGGTGTTTCCGAGGCGGATGGTGGGCCAGCGCACGCTCTCGGAGACCTCGAGGGTCGCGCCGACGGGGACGCGCGCCATGAGGAGGTGCCCCTCCGTACAGCGCTCCTTGTAGTGGTCGCGGAGCATGGCGACGAGCCCCGGGTCGAGCTCCACGGCGACGCCGAACGCCTGGGCGACGCCGGGGACGGTGACGTCGTCGTGGGTGGGGCCTACGCCGCCCGAGGTGATGAGGTGGTCGTGCGTGCGTGAGAGCTCCGCGACCTCCCGCGCGATGAGATCGACGTCGTCGCCGATCGTCACCACCCGGCGCAGGGCGACGCCGACCGAGCGGAGGGTGCGCGCCAGCACGACGAGGTTCGCCTCCTCGACCTTCCCCGAGAGGATCTCGTCGCCGATGAGGAGGAGCGCGGCCGTCTGCGGGGCTTGGGGCACCGCTCCACGCTACTCGGTCCTGGGCCGGCTCGAAACCGGCTCTTGGGCCCCGCGGGGCGTGGCCGCGACCGCCGCGCTCTTGGCCCGGGCGGGCGAGCTGAATACACTGCGGACGTGCCCCCCGCGCCCGTGTCCACCGCGCCGCTGTCCGCGCCGCCCGTCGCGTCTGGCGCGCTTGGCGCGCGCCGCGAGCGCTGACGTGCCGGAGCTCGGCGACAAGGCGCGCGAGGACTTCTTCTCGGAGGCTCAGGAGATCATCGACGCGCTGAGCGGCGATCTGCTGCGCCTCGAGGACCTCGTGCGGCGAGGCGAGACCGACGCCGAGCTGGTGAACGACCTCTTCCGCGCGGTGCACACCATGAAGGGGCTCTCCGGCCTCTTCGGCGTGGCCATCATGAGCGGGCTCTCGCACGAGCTCGAGGAGCTGCTCGACGACCTGCGCCTCGGCCGGGCCGAGCTCACGCCGTCGGTGATGGACGTGCTCTTCCGCGCCGTCGAGCTCTATGGGCGCATCCTCCTCGCCGCTCGCGGCGAGGCGCCCGAGCCCGAGGACGAGGTGCGCGAGCTGCTCTCGGCGCTCGCGCAGATTGGCGATCCGGGTCCGAGCGCCGCTCCCGCGCCCGGCGGGCAATACGAGATCGATCCGGGCGTGCTCGGCGTGCTCACCGAGTACGAGGAGCATCGGCTCCGCGTGAGCTTGCAGAGCGGCACCCGGCTCTGCCGCATGCAGGTGAGCTTCCCGCTCGCGACGATCGACACGGCCCTCGAGGAGCTGAAGGACCGCGCGCGCCCGCACGGCGAGATCATCACGTACCTGCCCACGGGCGACGGCGGCGATCCCGACGCGGTCGAGCTCGAGATCCTCATCGCGAGCAAGTCGGAGCCGGAGGCCCTCGCCCGGGCGTTCGCGTCCTCGAACGTGGTGGTGGAGGAGCTGAAGCGGCGCGCGGCGGCGCCCGAGCGCGCTCCGGCCGGCCGGGCGCTGCCCGAGGCGGCCCCGAGGGAGCACCCCGACGTCGCGCTGCCCGAGCACGACGAGCTCGCGGTGGGCGACGCGCCGCTCGCCGGGCGCGACGTCGCGCTCCGCGCCGTGGGCCAGACCGTGCGCGTGGACATCCGACGCCTGGACCACCTGATGAACATCGTCGGTGAGCTCGCCATCGTGCGCGGCCAGGTGGCGCGGCTGGCCGAGCGCACGCGGAGCACGCCGGCGCTGCGGGAGATCAACGCCGAGGTGCAGCGGCTCCACCGCGCGTTCGACCGGCACCTCACGCAGATGCAGGACGGCATCCTCGAGGTGCGCATGGTGCCGCTCGGCCAGGTGTTCGAGAAGCTCGCGCGCGCCGTGCGGCAGATCTCGCGCGAGGTCGACAAGCCCACGAACCTGGTGGTCACCGGCGCCGACACCGAGATCGACAAGCTCATCGTCGAGGAGCTCTCCGACCCGCTCATGCACATGATCCGCAACGCGATCGATCACGGGATCGAGTCGCGCAACGGGCGCATGGCGGTCGGCAAGCCCGCGGTCGGCACGATTGCGCTGAACGCCTTCCAGAAGGGCAACCAGGTCGTGATCGAGGTGGAGGACGACGGCCGCGGGATCGACCCCGCCGCGGTGCTCGCCGCCGCGCTCCGCCTCGGCTTCACCACCGCCGAGGACGCGGCGCAGCTCGGCGAGAAGGAGGTGCTCTCCTTCGTGTTCGCGGCGGGGTTCACGACGCGCTCGGAGGCGACGCTCCTCTCGGGGCGCGGCGTGGGCATGGACGTGGTCAAGACGAACATCTCGCGCCTCGGGGGCGTGGTCGACGTGGCCAGCGACCTCGGCATCGGCACGAAGATGACGATCACGCTGCCCATCACGCTCGCGATCATCTCGGTGCTCGTGCTCGAGGCGGGCGGGCGCACGTTCTGCATGCCCCTCGCGAACATGGAGGAGGCCATCTTCCTCGAGCCACGCGAGGTGCGGTTCGTGGAGGGGCGCGAGGTGATGACCCAGCGCGGCGCGACCCTGCCGCTCGTGCGCCTCGCGCGGCTCTTCGGGATCGACGAGTCGTGGTCCGCCGAGCCCGCGCGGCGCTACGTCGTGATCGTGTCGGTCGGCTCGAAGCGCGTGGGCTTCGTGGTCGACAAGCTCCTCGGCCAGCAGGACATCGTCATCAAGGCGCTCGGCCGCTCGCTGCGCGGCGTGCGCGGCTTCGCCGGCGCCACCGAGCTCGGCGACCAGCGCGTGGGCCTCGTGATCGACGTGGGCGCGCTGCTCGACGAGGTGGTCACCACCGGCGAGACCCGCCTGCTCCCGGAGGCCCGCCCGTGAGCCGCGAGGTGGCGCCGCGCGGCCACGCGCACGTCGAGGCCCGCGAGGGGCCCTCGACCCGCGGCGAGGGTCGGGGCGCGGACTACCTCCTGTTCTCTCTCGGGGGCGATCCGTACGCGCTCCCCATCGGGGTCATCACCGAGATCCTGAAGCCCCTGCCCATCACCGAGGTGCCGCGCGCGCCGAAGGGCATCGCGGGCCTCGCGAGCGTGCGCGGTCGCCTCGTCACCGTGCTCGACCTGCGGCGTCGCTTCGGGCTGGCCGAGCCGGGGCGCGACAAGCGGCTCCGCATCCTCCTGGTCGACGGCGGCGACGAGACGCTCGGGCTGCTCGTCGACGAGGTGCGCGGCGTGCAGCGCTTCGAGGACGCCGAGATCGAGCCGCCGCATGTGCTCGGTGGGGAGCCACCACCGCACGTCTCCGGGATCGCCCGGAACAAACAAGCATGGTGCATGCTTCTCGACCTGCGACCCGTGCTGGAGGCGAGCGCGTGAGGCAGCGAATCGATCCGCGCAAGAGCCTCGTCGGCTTCGTCGTGGGTGAGGTCACCTACGCCCTGGAGATCGGCGCCGTGCGGGAGGTCACGAACCCGCTGCCCGTCGTGGCGCTGCCGCAGGCGCCGCCCGCGGTGGTCGGGGTCGCCGACTACCGCGGCGCGATCGTCCCCGTGGTCGACCTGCGCGCCAAGTTCGGCCTGCCGTCCGTGGCCGCCACCCGCAAGACCAAGTGGGTCATCATGGACGCGGGCAGCCGCCTCGTGGCCCTCGTGGTCGACGCCGTGACGGAGGTGTTCGGGCTCGGCGCCTCGGGCGTGAGGCAAGCGCCGTTCCTCGGGCAAGGCGACGCCGAGCGCGGGATCGCCGGGGTGGCCGAGGGGCCGTCGGGCATGGCCTTCGTGCTCGACGAGCAGTCGTTCGCCGAGCTCGTCCGCAGCGTCTCGGTGGCGCGGGATGCCTCGAAGCCGAGCCCGCCCGGCGCCGCGCGGAGGGACTGACGGCGCCGCGGGTTTACAAATCGCCGCCCTTCGCATCTCATAGCGGTGGCCGCCCGGAACACGCCTTGACCCTCGATCGCCCCCTCCGCCTGCTCGTCGTCGACGACTCCGCCTACAACCGGCGGATCATCGCCGACATCTTCGAGCACGTCCCGGAGGTGGAGGTGGTCGGCAAGGCGGCCGACGGCGAGGAGGCGCTGCGCATGGTGGGGCTCCTGAAGCCCGACGTGCTCACGCTCGACCTCGAGATGCCCCGCATGGACGGCTTCACGTTCCTCCGCATCGTGATGGCGAAGTTCCCCGCGCAGGTCATCGTGGTGTCGAGCTACTCGCAGCGGGAGAACGTGTTTCGCGCGCTCGAGCTCGGCGCCCTCGACTTCATCGCCAAGCCCACGCAGAACATCGGCGAAGACGCGCACGCGCTCCGCGAGCAGGTGCTGCAGAAGGTGCTGCTCGTGCGATCCATGCAGGGTGCACGGAAACGCAGCGTGCCGCCGGCGTCGTCGGGCTCCATCAGCCGCCTCGCCGTCGAGCCCCGCCCGGCCGCCGATCCCCCTCGCACCGTGGTGGGGGTCGCCGCGAGCACCGGCGGCCCGAGCGCGCTGCTCGAGATTTTCGCGCGCCTCTCGCGCGGGTCGATGGCGGCCATGCTCGTGGCGCAGCACATGCCGGACAAGTTCACGCGGACGTTCGCGGAGCGGCTCGACAAGCGCGGGCCGTTCCGCGTCGCGGAGGCCGCGGGCGGCGAGGCGCTCGCGCGGCGCACGGCGTACGTGTGCCCCGGGCGCCAGTGCCTCGAGCTCGAGGGCGAGCTCGCCCGTGAGCTGCGCCTCGCCCTCGTCCAGCCCGGCGCGGACGACCGCTTCGTGCCGAGCGCGAACCGCCTCTTCGCCAGCCTCGCCCGCGTGGCGAAGGAGCGCGCGGTCGGCGTGATCCTCACGGGCATGGGGGACGATGGGGTCGAGGGGGCGCGCGCCATTCGCGCCGCTGGCGGCACCGTGATCGCCGAGTCGGCCGAGACCGCGGTGGTGAACGGCATGCCCGACGCGGCGATCAAGGCGGGCGTGGTCGACAAGGTGCTGCCGCTGCCGGCGATCGCCGACTACCTCGCGGGCCTGTAGTCACGCCCTCAGAACGGGAAGACGTGGTGGAAGAACTCGGGGCGGCTCGTCACCCCGCATTTCTCGTAGATGCTCGAGAGGTGCTGGCGCACGGTCTTGTCGCTGCCGCCGAGCACGGCGGCGATCTCGGCGCTCGGCAGGCCCTTCAGCACGAGCCGCGCCACCTGCGCCTCGCGCTCGGTCAGCCCCGCGCGCGCGAGCGCCGCCGACACGAGCCCGCCGAGGTCGTCTCGCTCGGCGAGGAGCTTCTGGACGAGCGCGACGAGCTCGGCGGCGCGGAAGGGCTTCTCGAGCAGGTAGGACGCGCCGAGGTTCAACGCTCTCTTCAGCCGCGCGACGTCGGCGAACGCCGTGATCACGACGGCGAGCCCGTGGCTCCCCATCGCGCGCATGGCGGCGAGCACCGAGAGGCCACCGCGCTCGTCGTCGCCGAGGACGAGATCGAGGATCGCGACGTCGACGGGGCGCGCGTGGAGCGCCGCGATCGCCGCGTCGGCGTCGGCCACGGCGACGGTGTCGAGGCCGGCCTTGCGGAGCGCGCGGGCGAGGTGCTCGCGGGCCTCCGGCTCGTCCTCGACGAGGAGCGCGACGGGGGCTTGGCGAGGGCTGGGGCGAGTCACGGCCGGCTCGCCGGGAGCGTGAGGCTGAACGTGGTGGACCACCCCTCCACGGACGTGAGCGCGAGGTCGCCGTCCATGGCGCGCGCGAGCGCCCGCGCGATCGGGAGGCCGAGGCCGAGGCCACCCTCCTTCGAGGTCTCGAGCGGGCGGAACAGCGCCTCGCGGGCCGCCGACGGAAGACCGGGCCCGTCGTCGCTGACCGAGACCCGTACGGTGTCGCCCTGGCCCTCGCCCGTGCCTGCGCCCTCGACCTCGACGGCCACGCGGATGTGGCCACCCCCGGCCTCGCGGCGAAGGCACTCGAGGCTGTTGCCGACGAGGTTCTCGAGGATGATGCGGAGGTACGCGCTCGCCGCCCGTGCCGTGGGCGGCGCAGAGCCCTCGACGACGACCGTGACGCCGCGCTCGCGCAGCACGGGCTCGAGCTCGCGGAGCACCTGCGCCGTGACCTCGGCGATGGGCTCGTCGCGGCCTCCGTGGCGCTGGCTCCCGGCGAGCGAGCGGAGCGCGTCGAGGGGCACGAGCGCGCGGTCGAACTGGGCGCGCACGCGGCGCGCGAGGTCCCGCACGCGGTGCGGCTCGTCGTCGGCGGCCGCCTCGAGCTCGTCCACGAGCAGGCCCATCGAGTGGAGCGGGTTCTTGAGCTCGTGCAGCGTGGCCGCGGCGACGACCCACACGGCCTGGTGCCGCTCGACGTGCTGCAGGCGGGTCGTCAGCGCGTCGGCGCGGCCCCGCTCCTCGAGCGCCAAGCGCGAGCGCACGCGCAGGTAATGGATGGCGACGCCGAGGAGCGCCCCCACCACGAGGGGGATCACGTCGTCGACGACCTTGTGCAGGGCCACGAAGGCGCGCGCGACCACGCCCTGGCCGTGCCAGTAGTCCATCGCGGTGTTCAACGCGGCGTACGCGGTCCCCGCGGCCGCGCCGAAGAGCACGAAGCGGAGCGAGTGAAGATCGGCCTGCAGGTCGCGCGTGGCGCCGCGTCGCGTGGCGTGGGTCACGCGAGCATCGTAGCCCGCGCGGCGCGCCCCCCGCCTCCGGCAATTGTCGGATGTGCGACCTCGCGCGCGCCTCCTAAGGTCGACCACGATGACGAGGCGCTCGACAGCGACCGGTGTAGCGGCGGCCCTCGCCGTTGCCGCCTCGCTCGTGGGGTTCGCGGCGCACGCGGAGGGCGGGTCGCCGGACCCCGCGCGTGGCTCGGCGCCCGGCCCCCGCGAGCTCGAGGTCACGCGCGCGGACGCGGTGCGGCTTGGCGCGTCCC
>CAZHGG010000227.1:0-8280 GCA_964531755.1 uncultured Polyangiaceae bacterium | reverse complement strand
TGGCGCGCACCGCGGCGCGCGCGCCGGGCTCGATCACGCCGAGCACGGGCAGGTCGAGCTCGATGCGGAGCCGCTCGGGCGCGACCGCGCTGACGGTGTTGCAGGCGATGACGATGGCCTTCACGCCGCGACCCACGAGGTGGCGCGCGCAGCCGAGGGCGTACCGCACCACCGTGTCCGGGCCCTTCGTGCCGTAGGGCACGCGCGCGGTGTCGCCGAGGTACACGATGTCCTCGTAGGGAAGGGCCGCCCGCAGCGCGCGGACGACTGTGAGGCCGCCGAGCCCCGAGTCGAAGACCCCGAGCGGAGCGGCCCGCCGCTGGTCGCGGTCGCTCACGGCGTGTGGCTCCGGCCGGGCGCGTGGCTCGCTAGTTGAGCCACCGCTTGTCCTTCGGGGCCTTCTTGCCCTCGGGATCGTCCTCGAGCCCGCCGTACACCACGCGAAGCGCGGGGGCCTGGCCGCCCTTGCCGCCCTTGCCTTTGCTCGACGGTCGCGCGGTCGCGTCGTCGTCCAGCAGGGACTCGACCGTGAGCACGGGGCCTTTCTTCTGCATGACACCGAGCTTCGCGCGCAAGAAGAGGCGCCGCACGGGCGACGGCGTGCCGCCGAGGAGCATACCCACGAGGGCGCCGCCGAACGGGGCCACCACGCCCTCAGGCTGACTCTGCGTGTACACGAGGCCGAGCGCGCAGAAGCCGAGCGTCACCCAGATGAGCTTGGTGCCGGTGACCGGCAGGAAGAAGAACAGGCGGATCTGCGCGGTCGGGTTCTCGCGGCCCCACGCGACCGCCGTGGCGACCAGCGCGGCCTCGGGCCCGAAGAGCGCGTCGCCCCGCAGGATCTGGCTCGAAGGGAACGCCTGCGCGAGCGCCCACGCGAGCAGGTTGCCCGCTACGACGGCGACGAGCAGCAGGCGCAGGAGGCGCGCGCCGCCCCACCGTCGCTCGAGATCGGCGCCGAGGAAGTAGAGCCCGAGGAGAGTGAACAGCGTGTGGCTGATGCCGATGGGGCTCGTCAGCAGGCCGCTCGTGACGACGCGCCACGGCTCCATGTAGAATGCACGGTTCCCGGCGTCGAAGGTGAGCAGGCCGAACAGCTCCACCCCGCGCGGCGGCCCCGGGATCCAGTGGAAGACGAGCGCCGAGATCACCGACATCGCGGCGAGCACGACCAGCATCGCCCGCAGCGCCTTTCCGGGCTTGGGGAGCGCGATGCCGAGCTGGGAGGGGTCCGCTGCCATGCTTCTCCGCAGCAGCGTAGCAAACCCCCGGGGACCCGACGAGCGGCGCGCGAGCGGGGTCGCGCGGGCGCCTCAGCGGGTGAGCGGGTCGCAGCTCGCGACCGACTGGACGGTCAGGGTTTGCGTGACGGTGCAGCGCGTCCTGGCGAGCGTGGTCAGCGCCCGGAGCCCGCCGAGCGCGCCGGCCGGCACGCCGTCTTCGCCCCGAGCGAGCGCGGCGCCGACGGCTCCCGCCTGCGCGTCGTGCTGGCCGCGGTCGAAGGCGAACACGTGGATGTCGAAGCGGTAGGAGCCGGTGTCGTCCGGGGGCAGGTTGATGAACGCGGCGTCGGCGAAGCAGTCGTAGAGGCCCGCGTCGACGACGCGCTCGGTGCCGGCGCGGGTCGTCACCGCGGCGTACTTGAAGACCTGACCCGCCCTCGTCCCGCAGCCCGTGCCGCGCGTGAGCGGCTCGGCGCGCACGACGACGCCCGTGCTCGCCGGCACGTCCGAGGTGGTGCTCGCCGCGCTCGCCGCGCAGAGCGCCGCGAGCGCGGCGAGCGCGGCGACGCGCAGGGCGCGGGGCGGGCGGAGGGCGGACGGGAGCGAGGGACCCAAGGCGAGGGATCCAGTATGGGAAGTGGAGCGAGAGTTCAAGGGGGCTGGCAGATCGCGCCGCGCGCTCAGTCTTGGGGGGGGGCGACGATCCGCTCCACCGTGCGCGTCGTCATGGTGCCTTCGAGCACCTCCGCGTCGCGGAGGAGGCGCTGGTGCAGCGGGATGTTCGTGCGGATCCCGCCCACGATGAACTCGTCGAGCGCGCGCCGCATGCGGCTCACCGCCTCGGCGCGGGTGCTCGCGTGGACGATGACCTTCGCGATGAGCGAGTC
This sequence comes from uncultured Polyangiaceae bacterium, assembly GCA_964531755.1. Lineage (GTDB taxonomy): Bacteria > Myxococcota_A > Polyangia > Polyangiales > Polyangiaceae > JAAFHV01. The sequence continues at coordinate 6,170 of CAZHGG010000227.1, read as the reverse complement.
GTAGTCGGAGGGCACGCGGAAGCCGCCGTACACGCCGGAGTCGACCCGCACGCCCGTGCCGCCGGGCGGGAAGTACTCGGTGATGAGGCCCGGCCAGGGCGCGAAGCTCTTCGGGTCCTCCGCGTTCACGCGGCACTCGATGGCGTGGCCGCGGAAGCTCCACGGGCGCGTGTCGGGCAGGTCGAGGCGCTCGCCCGCGGCCACGCGGATTTGCAGCTGCACGAGGTCGAGCCCGGTCACCATCTCGGTCACGGGGTGCTCGACCTGGACGCGCGTGTTCATCTCCAGGAAATAGAGCTTCCGCTCGGCGTCGGTGTCCATGATGAACTCGAGCGTGCCGAGCGACGTGTACCCGGTGGCGAGCACGGCCCGCCGGATGATCTCGCCGATCTCCTGGCGCAGGTCGGCCGTCATGACGGGGCTCGGGGCCTCCTCGATGACCTTCTGGTGCCGGCGTTGGAGAGAGCACTCGCGCTCGCCGAGCGTCCAGACACCGCCGTGCTGATCGGCGATCACCTGGAACTCGATGTGCTTCGGGTTCTCGATGAACTTCTCCATGTACACGTCGGGGTTCTTGAAGCCGGCCTCGGCCTCGCGCACCGCCTGCGAGAACGCGTTCCCGATCTCGGCCTCGGCGCGCACGATGCGCATGCCTCGGCCGCCGCCGCCGCCCGACGCTTTCATGATGACCGGGAGCCCGATGCGCCGCGCCTCCTCGATGGCGTGCGCCTCGTCCCGGAGGACGGGGCTGCCGGGCAGGAGCGGGAGGCCGTACTTCAGCGCGTTGGTGCGCGCGGTGACCTTGTCGCCCCACGCGCGCATCGCCTCGGGGGTGGGACCGATGAAGGCGACGCCGCACTTGCCGAGCAGGCGCGCGAACTCCGCGTTCTCCGACAGGAACCCGTAGCCCGGGTGGACGGCGTCGGCCCCCGTGACCTCCGCCGCGCTGATGATGGACGGAATGTGCAGGTAGCTGCGGGCCGCCGCCGCCGGGCCGATGCACACGGCCTCGTCGGCGAAGCGCACGTGCAGCGCGCGGGCGTCGGCCTCGGAGTGCACCGCGACCGTGCGCACGCCGAGCTCCTTGCAGGCGCGGAGCACGCGCAGGGCGATCTCCCCGCGGTTCGCGATCAAGATCTTCTTGAACATCAGGCCTTCTTCATGCGGAAGAGCTTCTGGCCGAACTCCACCGGCTTGCCGTTCTGCGCGTAGACCTCCACGATCGTGCCGGCGAGCTCCGCCTCGATCTCGTTCATGAGCTTCATCGCCTCGACGATGCAGAGCGCCTGGCCGGGCCGCACGACCGAGCCCACCTCGACGAACGGCGGCGCCTCGGGGCTCGCCGCGCGGTAGAACGTGCCGACGAACGGGCTCGTCACGTCGACCGAGTTGTCATCGGCCATGACGGGGGCGGTCGCGGCCGGCAGCGCCCCCTGAGAGGGCCTCGGCGCGGGTACGGGCGCTTGCGCGACCACCGGGGCGCCGCGCTTGACGAGGATGCGGACGCCGCCGGCCTCGTGCTCGAACTCGGCCACGTCCTCTTCTGCGAGGACCTTCAACAATGCGCGTAGCTCTTCGATGTCGACCGACATGTTCCTCCGCCGCCTCGTGCTCGCATCTTCTGCGCGCTTGCGCGCTTGCGCGCTTGCGCGCTCTCTTGCTCCGCGGCGAAGCGGACACTATGTCGGAGGCCGCCGTTCGGCAACGATCGCGTCGCGCGTAATCGCCGCGCGCGAAACGCCATTCGCGGTGCGAAGCGGCGGCGACGCCTGGCGGCTCGCCGGCTCAGGGGCCCGGGACGACCGCGCGCGCCCGGAGCACGCGGACGAGCCCGTCGAGCGCCAGGAGGTAGCTCTCGCCCCCGAAGCCGCACACCTTGCCGACGCAGGCCGCGGCCACGCGGGACACGTGACGAAACGGCTCGCGCGCCTCCGGGTTCGAGAGGTGCACCTCCACGCACACCACCCCCGCGCCGCGCAGCGCGTCCAGCAGCGCGATCGACGTGTGGGTGTACGCGCCAGCGTTCAGCAGGAGCCCGTCGGCTGCGCCCGGCAGCTCACCGATCCAGTCGCAGAGGGTGCCCTCGTGGTTCGTCTGACGCGCGTCGACCTCGACGTCGAGGCGCGCGCCAGCCGCGAGGAGCCGCGCGTGGATCGACGCCAGGGTCTCCGACCCGTACACCTCGGGCTCGCGCCGGCCGAGGAGCTGGAGGTTCGGGCCCGAGAAGCACGCGACGCGGAGCCGCCCGCCAGGCGCGCGCGCCGTGCCTGCGTCCACGCGAGCCTACGCCAGCTCGGCGAGGATCTTCGGCGCGGCGAGCCGGAGGTTGTACCGGCCGCGGCCCATGTTGCCCTCGGGCAGCATCGCGAGCGCCAGGAAATACTGGTCTCCCAGGGTGCGGATGACGGTGACGAGCTTCTCGCTCCCCACGGCGATCTCCTCCGCGACACCGGCCTCGAGCATCTCGGTCGCGCGACGGATGCCGCCCACGACGACGCTGAACTCGATGCCGATGGTGTTGATGTCGAACGCGGCGCCGTCCTTCGCGTAGCTGTCGAGCGCGATCCCGCTCGAGTCCATCACGAGCCCCGCGATGCCGCCGTCCGTTTTGTCGACGAGCTCCTTGAGCGCCTCTTGAAACATGGCTCTCACGGTACGAGGGCGCGTGGCCTGACGTCAACAAACCCGGTGGGGCGCCGCTAGAGGATCCCCATCTCCGAGCCGCGGGCGCGGACGTCGGGGACGTGGAGGGTGGAGGGGCGGCCGTCCGGCCCCAGCGCCGCGCGGACCCGGGCGGGCCTCGAGCTCGCCACGTCTTCATGGGGGCGGAGCATGACGACCCACCCCCGCCCGCCGTCGTCGCGCAGGTCGACGCCGGCCAGCAGCCCGTCGGCGTCGAGCAGCAGGGCGCTCGCGACCTCGCGCAAGGCGCCGGTCCCTGCCTCGCTCGCCTCGACGACCGTGACGTTCCGCCCCGCGTCGTAGCTCACGCGGGCCGCTCGGATCTCGTTCAGCATCCGCTCAGCGTAGGCACTCCGCCCAGCCTCGTCGAGCGACGGCGTAAAAAGAGGCGCGCCGCGCGCGACGCCCGAATAGAATGAACCCAATGACCAAGGGCAGGCTGACGCGCCAGGAACTGGGATGGCTCCTCACACAAGAGGCGCAGGGCGCCGCGGAGCGCCTGCGGAAGGGGGTCCAGGTCTTGCGCACGCAGGTCGCGGAGGCGCCCGCGGCCGACCCGACCGTGGACGACTCCCTCGACGCCCTCGAGGGGGCCGTGCGCGTGCTGTCGAACATGCACCAGAAGGTGGCCTCCACGCCCTCGCGTCGCGGGCGCATCGACGTCGCGGCGCTGCTGTGGGAGCTGTCGCCCGACGCGCGCGTGCAGATCGAGCCCGGCACGGGCACCGAGGTGTACGGCGAGGAGTCGGAGCTCCGGAGGATGCTCCACGTGCTCGTCGATCATGGCGGCGGCGCGGGCGCCTCGGTCTCGGTCCGCGGTGACGGTGACGAGGTGCGCATCGCGATGACCCTCGGGCCGGACACCTCCTCCACGGCGGAGACCGAGCGACAATGGCTGAGCCGCATGGCCATTCGCTACGGCGGCCGGGTCGAGCTCGAGGGCGGCCACGAAGTGCTCACGCTCCGCGCCGACGACGCGTCCGAGCGGTCGGAGCGCGAGCGCCTGACGCGCGAGCTCGACGAGGCGCGCAAGCAGGGGGCCGTCGTCGCGCGCGAGCTCGCTCAGGTGCTGGAGCACAACGAGGCGCCCGACTCGATCCTGCCGCCGATGAGCCCCTCCCCGCAGGGCAGCGGCGCCTGGTCGAGGCTCGCGGGCGGGGTCGCGGCCGAGCTGCGCGCGCTCCTCGGTCCCCTCACGCGCGACCTGACGGCCCTCCGCGAGGTGGCGGGCGAGGAGCGCACCGAGCCGCTGCGGCGCCGGCTGGTCGCGTGCCAGGACCTCGCGGCGACCCTCGCGGTCGCGTCGGAGGCGTCCGCCTCCGAGCTGCCCTCGACCTTCGATTTGGTCGAGTACGTCAACCACGCCCTGGCCGTGCTCGAGGGGCGGGCGGAGCGGAGCGGCGTGAAGGTCGAGCTGACGGGCAGCGCCGAGGCGTCGGTGCGCGCGGCCCCCAAGGCGTCGCAGCTGCTCGTGCGGGAGCTCATCGCCCAGGCGATCGTCGCGACGCCCGCGGGGGCGTCGGTGACCGTGTCGGTCGACCCCGCTCCGGGCGGCGCGCGCCTCACGGTCTCCGACGCCGGCGCGTCCCTCCCGGCGGCGATGCGGGGGCCGTTCGTGCACCTCGAGGTCGAGCCTGGCGCGTGCGGCCGGGCCTCCGCCCTCCCACTCCACGTGTGCGCCGAAATTGCGCAAATAATCGGAATTACAATGGAACTCGGCGACGCTCCGAGCGGCCTCCGCGTGAGCGCGCGCTTTTCGAGGTAGCGGCCGCGCGCCTGAGCTACGGTCTCCCGAGCATGCGCGTGCTCTTCGCGGTTGATTCCGACTCGGTCGTAGGCGTCCTCGAGGCCCTCCTCGTGGCGCGGGGCTTCTCCGTGGTGCGCGAGCGCAGCGGCTCGAAGGCGCTGGAGCGCAGCGCCGAGACGCCCCCCGATGTCTTCGTCGTGGCCCTCGAGCTCGCAGGCCCCATGGACGGCGTGGAGCTCTGCCGACGCCTACGCGCGCGCGAGGACACGCGGGCCACGCCCGTGCTGCTCCTCGCGCCCAGCGCCGACGACGACCTGCGCACGCTCGCCCTTCAGGCCGGCTGCACGGGCTTCTACACGCTGCCCGTGAGCCCGAGCGCGCTCCTCAAGGAGATCGAGTCGGCGCGCCGCGAGAGCCGTCCGCCCAAGCCCTGAGCCCGCGGCGACGCCGCTGGGCCCAAGAGCTCCAAGGCCGCGATCGGGCCTACAGCAGGCCGAGGTGCTTCTTGGCGCGCGCGGCGGCCTCGGACATCACGACCTTGGCCTCCTCGTCCGGGATCCGGAGCCGTGAGGCGAGCTCGATGAGCATCGTGGACTCCTCGACGCTCTGCTCGCCGTCGACGAAGCTGATCACGACCGCCGTCTGGAGGAGCACGCGGCGGTCGCTCGCGGACAGGTCTTGGAGGTTGATGTCGTCGAGGGTTCGCTTCTCGCCCGCGTAGTCGAAGAGGGCCTTCTTCTCTTCCTCGCTCGCGCCGTAGGCCGCGAGGAGGCCCCCGATCGCTTCGCGCTCCTTCTCCCCGAAGTCCCCGTCGGCCCAGGCGACGGGCACGAGCCCCTTGACGATGGCGATTTGCTGTTCGTGCATGGATCTGTTCCTCGCCCGCAAAGATCGACGATGAACTCGCCCCACGTCAATCGGAACCTGGAAGGGAGCGCCGCCGGGGCGAACGAAGGTCGAGGGCGAGCCCGAGCCGTCATGAACGTGGCGCTACCGGACGGCGGCCGGGTGCGTCGACGCTATTTGGCGGAGAGCCGCAGCGCGTGGGTCTGGGCGGCGTCGACGGGCGCGGCGGCGAGCGCGGCCGCCGGAGCCCGCAGGCGCTTGCGCACCGCGCCCGGGCCGGCGACGAGGACGTCGACGTCGGCGGTGCACGCGAGCTGGTCGATGCGCGCCTCGGGGCCGAGCCCCATGAGGAGCCACACCTCGGCGCCGCGGGGGGTCGTCACGAGGTGCACCGTGCCGGGGGCGCCTGTGCCGCCGACGGGGGCGCCCGTCTCGCCGGGCGGCCACGGCTCCTCCGCACCGGGTTTCTTCGACGGGTCGAGCTGGACGGCGAGCTCGAACCGGGGTTTGCCGTCCGGGCCCGTGTCCCACGCGACGCCTGCTGGCACGACCGCGCGCTTCGACGCGAACCCCTCGGCCGTGGCGACGAACTCGAGGCGGCCGACGGGGAGGCGCTCGGCGTCGGTCGGTGCCTGCCCAACGCGCCAGAGCACCTCTGCGCCCGCCGGGACGTCCGCGACCACGACCGAAGCTTTGCAGCGCGCGGCCACGGGCGGGGCCGAGGGCGCGGCGGAGGCGGTGGGCGCCGACGCGCTGCGCGTGCCGCTGAAGAACTCCGGGTGCCGCGAGTAGATGGCGGCCGAGACGCCCAGCACCGCCAGCAGCGCGCCCACGACCAGGCCGAAGCTCGTCTTCGGTGCGCGGGGCGGACGGTAGGCGGGCTCGTCGGGGAGGC
>CAZHGG010000226.1:1252-8292 GCA_964531755.1 uncultured Polyangiaceae bacterium | reverse complement strand
GCTGAAGTTCTACGCGTCGATGCGGCTCGACGTGCGGCGCATCGGGCAGGTGAAGGTGGGCGACGAGCTCGTGGGCGGGCGCACGCGCGTGAAGATCTGCAAGAACAAGTGCGCGCCGCCGTTCACCGAGGCGGAGTTCGAGATCCGGTACGGGCAGGGGGTCGATCGGGCGGCGGAGCTCGTGGACCTCGGGCTCACGCGGGGGCTCCTGGAGAAGAGCGGCAACCACCTGTCGTTCGCGGGCTCGACGCTGGGCAACGGGCGCGAGCGCTCGCGCGAGGCCGTGCTCGCCGACGAGAAGCTCGCGAGCACGCTGCGCCAGGCGATCGTGGCGACGGGCCCCGTGCGGCCGGGCCGCCGCTCGGAGGGCGACGCGTAGCGAGAGGGGTCGACGGGCCGGGCGGTCGGGGGGCCGCCCGGGCTCGAGTCCGACGAGGAGTCGCGGTCCTCTCCTCGTCGCGTCTGCCGGGCCGCCGCGGGGGCGCGCGCCAAGGGCGCGATGCGGTCGAGGCTCGCCGGGCTCCGTGGATCACCTGCCGAAGAAGGGATCCGAGTAGGAGTAGGTCTTATCGAAGATCGTATTCGAGTGGCCCCAGGTGCCGAGGTAGAGGTACTCGGTCTTTGCGCGCGCGCGGAAGGTGATCTTGTTCGGCTGGTCGTAGACGAGCACGTCGATCTGGAGGCAGTCACGAGCGGCGACGCCGCCGTAGTCCTTGCGATTGCCGCAGTGCCAGCCGTCGCCGAGCTCGTGGAGGGCCCGCCGGAAGTACGCGCCCTTGCCGTTCTTCGAGGAGTCCAGCTCGATGCTCGCGGCGCCGACGGTGCCCACGACCCTGAGCGAGTCGTCCGACACGTCGACGCCGTAGTCGAGGTACGACTGATCGAACGCGACGACTTGGCAGTTGTTGCCGGCGACCGCTCCGCCGGACGGGCAGGCCCCGTTCACCTGGGCATAGTAGACGCCCGGCCACCGCGGGTCGACGGTGATCCAGTAGCTCACGTCGGTGCGAAGGGTGGCGATCTTGCAGTTGGACGTGCCCGCGGGCGAACCGCCGCGGTAGCAGCCGCCGCCGAGCTTCTTGTAGTAGACGCCCGGGTAGGACGGGTTCTGATCGATCCAGAAGCCGTCGTTGGTCTCGGTGGAGAGCGCCTCGCGGGACGTGGCGAGCTCCTCATCGGTCGTCGCCTCGTTGGCCGAGGTGGTCTCGCCTGCGCAGCCGGTCGTGAGGGTCGAGAGCAAGAGGCCGAGGAGCGTGACAGAGAGGGCGGTGGTGGAAGGGCGGCAGGTCATGGTGGGAAGCTCCGAGGGGTCTCGCGGCGCGCGTCCAATCGCTCGCCACACCCTACCGTCCGCAAAAGCCCACCGTTCCCCGACACGCCCCGGCGCTTTTTTTTCGAGGCACCGCAACCCGTTGAAATGACTCGATCCGCGCGCCGCTAGTAGGTGAGCCCGGGGGATCCCTGGCCGCCATCGGCGCTCGAGCTCGCGGGGCGCGACGAGCTCTTTGGCAAAGGGGGGGCTCCCCCGGTGTCGGGGGAGAGGCTCACTCCGCGCCGCCGAGCGCCACCCTCACGGGGGGCGCGTGACGCCTTCGCGCACCGGCTCCCCGCGCGAGGCGTCAGTTGAAGACGCAGATGCAGGTCTCTCCGCACACCTTGCGGCCGCTCGGCATGGTCTTGCAGAAGGGGGTGCACTTGTAGGTGCAGGTCCTGATGATCGGCTCGCCGGGGATGACGACCCCGCCCGCCTGGGGCGTCACCGGCGAATCGGCGACCTCGACGCCGGTGGGGTCGTCCGACTCGAGGGCTTCGTCGCCCTCGACGGGCGCGGCGCATCCGACACCGAAGAAGGTGAGGGTCGCGGCGACGGAGAGGGTGAAGAGGCTGCGTGCGAGGTCACGGGACTTCATGGTCTTTGGGTTCCTTGATGAGTGGGCGGGAACCGCTTAGGCGAATCGAGCGCTCCTCGCAAGGGGAGGAGCGCGGGTCGGGTCGGGTCCCCGCGCCACGGCGCGGAGTCTCACCGAGCGCTCCTGGCGACGAACGTGACCGCGTGGCTCTACTGCCTACCCGCGGGGGGGAGCGTCTGCCACGGCGAGCGGCCTGCCCACGAGACCTCGACCCGGCCGTCGCGAGAGGTGTAGACGTCAGAGAGGCCGTCGCCGTCGATGTCCGCGAGGTAGAGCGCGGAGCGCTGCTCGGGCATTCGGTTCAGGAGTCGCCAATCTCCGGTCCGGTTCGAGGTGAACCACCACGTGACGCCTGTGGTCGCGAACGTGTCGACGAGACCGTCGCCATCGAAGTCAGCGTAGCCGAGATCCGCCATCAACGACGGCTGGTCGAAGGCGTTGTTCCAGACGTACGTCGCCCGATCGCCGGGCCCGCTCGCTGGCGGGGCCTGAAAGAGGATGAGCCCGGTGGTGCTCGTCCGCAGGCCCTCGTCGTTCAGCAGCAGCGGCTGCGCGCCCACGTTGTCGTGGAAGAGCGTGAACCGGCAGGGCGTGCCTCGTTGGTTCAAGTTGAAATGGCGTGTCTGGAGGAACGTGTTCCACCCGACGTCGAAGGAGTCGCCGGAGATGCCCCCCTCGCAGCCCCCGTCGGGGCCGCAGTCGTGGGCCCCGTGCACGTCGAGGTCCTGGTTCGAAGACTCCGGCGAGTCGAAGCTGGGCGCGAGCAGGAGGTTATCGTAGGCGAGGTACCCCGTGAGCGCCCACGGATCACCCGTGATCGAGTGGGCGTTCTTGAACGCCACGTTGCCCTGCGCGAGGATGAACGCGCCGTTGCCCGCGGAGATCCCGTAGCCGCCGTGCTTGCGGTTCTCGTGGATGTAGTTGCGGAGCACGCGCGCGCCCGGGTCGCGCGGGTAGTCGCCCTCCCGAGCGCACACGGTGGTCGCGCCGGTGTCGCCGACGACGTCGACCGACGAGAGCCCCCAGTGCTTCGACTCGATGTGATCGACGAAGACGCGCCTCCCTTGATCGGCGAAGACGCGGACCGCCCCCGACGGCGGCCACGAAGGGCCGACTCCGGGCGCGCCGACGAGGTGATCGACGCCTTCGAAGCGGAGGCCCGTCACGCGCGCGCGATCACCGGTCACCCAGATGGCAAAGTCGCCGTGGCCCCGGTTCTGATAGGAGAGGACGGGGCCCGGATCGGTGCGCTTGCGGTAGCCGCGCAGCGTGACCCCGTCGGGGATGGTCCTCGTCTCGGTGAGGACGAACGTCTCGCGGTCGTCGATCTCGATGACCGTGCCCCAGCCCCGCTGGGTCGCCCACTCGAGCCAGTAGTCGGACGGAAGTCCCGGGGCGTGCGTCCGGGCGACACGCACGAACCCGCTCGTCGGGGCGGCGGCGGAGCCGTCCACCGCGCGCATGCGGAAGTACTCGGAGTCCGACGTCTGGCGCAGGCCCACGACCAGCGGAGTCCGGTTCACCGTGCGATCGGCGTCCGGCCTGATCACGAGGTCGCGCGAGACGCGGCCACCTCGCTGGACCCCGACCATGACCGAGTCTCCGTCGAGCGCGAAGCGCTGGGCCGGATCCCCGTCGCGGCACACCTGCAGCTCGAGCGGCGCGCCGAACGAGACGTAGCCGCCGCGCACGCCGATGCAGAGGGCCGTGAGCGGAACGCGGAGCTGCACGTCGTGGGAGGCGTCGACCTCCTTCACGCGCACCTGCTGCGATGACGTGCCGTTGCAGGTGTAGAGGTACACGGGCGCGCCGACCTGGCGGAGCGCCTCGGCGCCGAAGTCCCAGCAGCGCGCGCCGAGCGCTCGCACGAAGAAGAGCCGATCCGAGAGGCCGTCGGTCGCGACGACCGGAGGGCGGTCACCGCGTCCCGTGCCGCCGTTGTCCACCGGGATGGCGAGGACGAGGTCGTCGCGCGAGCGCGCGAGGTCCTCGTCCGAGACCTGCGACGCGCACCCCGGGAGGAGCGCCCACGCGGCGACGAGCGCCGCAGACCCTGTCGACGCGAGCTTCGCGCGTGTGCCCATCTTAGTCCCCTCGCGGTTCATGGGACGCTGCGCTGACACGAAGCGCGCCGAGTTGCAAGCGTCATCGCGCGGGGTCGTCGCTGCGCGCGCGACGAGCCCAAGGCAGGTTGGATCGCGCGGCGACAGCCGGTGCCGCGACGTGACTCGAACGAATTCGCGTACTTCGGAGTCGCCGTTGCGGCCCGGCACACGAGGCGATCCCGCCGCCGTTGCGCTGCGCTCGGGGCGACGGGACACGCGGCGTGGGCAGCGAGCGGGGAGCTCAGCTCGTGCAGCCCCATCCATGCTGGTACGTTCGATACCATGGCTCACCCGTTCGCACTCGCCCTCGGTGGAGGACTGCTCATGGGGCTGGGTTGCGTCACGTTGTTGCTCGGCAACGGTCGGATCCTCGGCGTGAGCGGCCTGCTCGGGGGGGCGCTCAAGTTCGGTCCGGATCCCTCTGCCGGTGGTCGTTCATCTTGGGAATGTTGGCCGCCGGGGCGGCGATCAGGCTCATCAAGCCGGGCGTGTTTGCCCTCGAGGTGGACCGCACGCTCGGGCTGACCTTCGCTGGAGGCCTGATCGTCGGCGCCGGGACGCAGCTCGGCAGCGGCTGCACCTCGGGGCACGGAATCTGCGGGATCGGGCGATTCTCCCTCCGATCGCTCGTCGCTACGTGCGTGTTCATGGCGACGGGAGCCGCGGCCGTCTTCGTCCTCGGTCACCTCGTCGGAGGCGCGACGTGAAGCGGCGCCTCCCGCTCCTCCTGGCGTTCGTCTCGGGAGTCTTGTTCGCGAGCGGGCTCGCGATCTCGGGCATGGTCATGCCCTCGAAGGTGATCGGGTTCCTCGACATCACCGGGGCCTGGGATCCCTCGCTCGCGTTCGTCATGGGCGGTGCGCTCATGCTGTTCGTCCCCGGCTATCGCCTCGCGCGCAGCCGGACGGCGCCCGTCGTCGGCGACAAGTTCGACTTGCCGACCCAGACCAAGATCACCCCGTCGCTGCTCGCCGGCGCGGCGCTGTTTGGCGTGGGGTGGGGCATCTCGGGGATGTGCCCTGCCGCCGCCATCGCCGCCGTGCCGACGCTGGCGCCGGGCGCGATCGCCGTGACCGTCGGCATGTCGCTCGGGATCCTCGCGATGCGGACGTTGACGCAGTGGACGAGGCGAGCCAAGCCGGAGGAGCCGCCGCCCGTGGCGGACTTCTGAGGGCGCCGCTCGGACCGCCCGCCCTTCGGGGAGGAAAGGGGTGGAGACGGGGCCGGAGCCGCGTAGACTTGGAGCATGAAGAGGGCGGGGGTCTTCGTCGCGGTGGGCGTCGTGGTGCTGGCGTGCTCGTCGTCGGGGCTCGAGCGGAGGCCGGCGACGTTCACGGCCATCTCGGCCGCGGGTGGCCGCCTGATCGCCGGCGGGAGCGACGGGAAGATCTACGCGTCCAACGACTCGGGGGCGTCGTGGGGCGCGTTCTATCACGTGTCGTCCCAGCCGATCGAGGCGGCCTACCGGGCGCCGAACGAGGGCATCGAGATCGTCGTCGGCGGGCGCTACTACACGCGGAGCGCGAACGGCCCTTGGGCGTCGTACACGGCAGCGGTCAACACGTCGCTCCACGCCGTCGGCCCGTGCCGGGGCGCGACGTACGTCGTCGGGAGCGGAGGCTACGGTGCGCGCTCCGTCGATGGGAACAGTTGGAACACGATCAAGGGCGTCTCGAACGCCGCGGATCTCATCGACCTCGCCTGCGGCCGGACCAACGTCCTCGTCGCGAGCTTCACCCAGGGCCACGGTCACTGGCTCTCCACCGACGGAACGACGTTCACCAACGTGCCCTCGCCTGCCAACACGTGCAGCGTGGCCCACGCTGGCGGCCTCTTTTACGATCTCGCCGCCGACGGGCGCGTGTTCACCTCCCCCGACGACGAGGCGAAGACGTGGACCGAGATCGCGCGGATACCTTGGCCGAAGCCGGTCAACTTCTGCACGCTGGTCTACGCGGCGGGCATGTTCTGTGCGTCCGGCGGCGATCTGGTCACGTGCTCGCCCGATGGGAAGACGTGGACCGAGGTCGCGCGGCCCTCGAAGCCCGGCGTCTACGACATCGCGCTGCAGGACGACGGCAGGCTCTTCGGCACCTGCGACGACGGCACCCTCCTCGACACGAAGTGCGCCGGCGGCGCGTGCGAGCCCGCGAAGAGCACCCGCATCGAGGCGACCGACATCACGAACGGGCCGACGTTCGGGTCGGGCGGGAGCGGCGGAGGCGGAGGCGGAGGTACCTGCGACCAGGGCTGCGCGCGCGACTCCGACTGCACGGCGCTGGCGAAGCGCAACGGGCTCGCGGGCGCGGTGTGCAGCCAGGGCCTCTGTTATCCTTGCTTGCAGGTCTGCTCGTCGGGGAGCGGGGCGTGCCAGTGTATCCCCTGCAGCCAGGGGTGCGGCACCGACGCGACGTGTCCCACCGGGACGAGCTGCGCCTTCGTCCGCGACGGCAAGAAGCCGTGCGATTGAGCCAGGCCTCGGCGGCGCGCGTCGGCGCTAGGCGCGTCCGAGCTCAGAGCGTGAGCGCGCAGGGCGTGAAGAACCCCGGCGGGCCCGCGGCGTAGGGCGACGGCGGCGTGTCGAACGGGTGGTCGAGGAGAGCGCGGAGGCTCGGGTAGAGGAGGGCACCGCGCCGTGGTTGCAGATCACGGGAAATCACCGGCGAGGTCGAGGACGCGGAAGTACGTCTCGCAGGTCCCCTGGAAGGCCGTCATCCGGCGGGATGGCCGGCGCCGCAGCACGCGCTCATGACGGGCCCTCCCTCCGCGGCGAGGATCGCGCGGCCGCTCGCGGGCGGTCCCACGAGCGCACCTGCTGACCTGCGAGGGGGCTATGCGCCGGTCGGCCGTCTGAAGCATCATGCGCACATGACCAAGCCCACGCCCGCGAAGGAGGCGCCCGCGAAGAAGGCGCCCGCGAAGAAGGCGCCCGCGAAGAAGGCGCCCGCGAAGAAGGCGCCTGCGAAGAAGGCGCCCGCGAAGAAGGCGCCCGCGAAGAAGGCCACGAGGCCAAAGGAGCCCGCGA
>CAZHGG010000226.1:0-1152 GCA_964531755.1 uncultured Polyangiaceae bacterium | reverse complement strand
GCGCCCGCGAAGAAGGCGCCCGCGAAGAAGGCCACGAGGCCAAAGGAGCCCGCGACGCCGAAGAAGCCGGCAAGCAAGCCCGCGGGCGCGGAGAGGCCCGCGCCGCCGAACAGGTCCGCCGCCGGCAGACGGGCGCCCTCCGCGCGGGCGTCGGGAAAGACCGTGGACGGCTACGTGGACGGGCTCTCCGGGTGGCAGAAGGAGCTCGTGAGCTCGCTGCGCGAACTCGTGCGGCGCGCCGCGCCGGAGGCGAGCGAGTCGATCAAGTGGGGGCAGCCGGTCTACGAGCTGCGCGGCCCGTTCGCGCACATCAAGGCGTTCACGCGCACCGTCCACCTCGGCTTCTGGCGAGGGGCGGAGCTCGACGATCCCTCCAGGCTCCTCACGGGCGAGGGCGCCCGCATGCGGCACGTCTCGCTCGCGTCCGCCGAGGAGCTCCGCCCGCAGCCCACCGAGGCGCTCGTGCGCGAGGCCGTGGCGCGCAACCGCGAGAAGGGGGACCCCACCAAGGAGAGGGCGTGACGCGGCTCGCGCGCGGCGCCGGGCGTCACGGCGCGTGGCCCCAGCCGGACTGACTCATTCGCCAAGGCGGAACCCAGTTCCGCCGATCCTGAATCTCCGAACCGCCGCCGGACTCCCCACCACCGCCCGAGTAGCCACTCACCGAATAGCCACTGCCCGAGGCCACTGCCCGAATGGCCACCACCCGAGCCCGAGTCGCCGCCGCCGCCCGAGGTCCCGGCGCTCTCGCGCGGTGGGGACCGCGTCGACCGCCGACGGTCGCCGCCCGCCGGTCAGAGGACCTCGCTCTTGTCGTGCGGCTCCACACGCGCCGGCGCGGGCGTCGCGGGCGCGGGAGTCGCGGGCACGCTGGTCGTCGCGGCGGGCGCGCTCGTCGGCGCGGGGCTCGCTGCGGAGCGCCTCGCGGGAGGGTGCGCGGGCTCGCCCACCTTGGGCAGGTCCGACGGCGAGAGCACTCTCTCGGTGGGGTTGAGCGGCGCCGGTGTCGGCGCGGCGGCCACGGTCGAGGCCTCCTGCGGCGCGCGCGACAGCGGGGAGACCTGCGCGGTCCCGGGTGAACCGTGGGAGCGCTGGGAGTACGCGCCGAGCCCCACGAGCAGCGCGAGCGCGGCGGCGCCGGCCACGGCGGCC
>CAZHGG010000225.1:0-8295 GCA_964531755.1 uncultured Polyangiaceae bacterium | reverse complement strand
GAGCGCTCGGGCATCGTCCTCACGAACCCCGACATGCTCCACGCGGGCATCTTGCCGCACCACACGGCGTGGGCGCGCACCTTCCAGAGCCTCGAGTACGTGGTGGTCGACGAGCTCCACACCTACAAGGGGGTCTTCGGCTCGCACGTGGCGAACGTCCTGCGCAGGCTGCTCCGCGTGGCGCGCTTCCACGGCGCGCGGCCGCGCCTCATCGGCGCGACGGCCACCATCGGCAACCCGCGCGAGCACGCCGCGCGCCTCTTCGGCCTCGACGAGGACGACGTCGTGGCCCTCACCGAGAGCGGCGCGCCGCACGGCGATCGGCGCTTCTTCGTGTACAACCCGCCGGTGGTGAACGCGGAGCTCGGAATCCGCGCGAGCTACGTGAAGCAGGCCGTGAAGCTCGCGACCGATCTCGTCCGCGCGCGCGTGCCCACCATCGTGTTCGGGCAGTCGCGGAACAACGTCGAGGTGATGCTCCGCTACCTGCGCGAGCGCGTGGCCGGCGAGCTCGACCCCCAGGCGATCATGGGCTACCGCGGCGGGTACTTGCCCGAGCGGCGTCGCGAGATCGAGCGCAAGCTCCGCGAGGGCGAGGTGCTGTGCGTGGTGGCCACCAACGCGCTCGAGCTCGGCATCGACGTGGGCGATCTCGACGCCGTGGTGTGCGCCGGCTACCCGGGCAGCATCGCCGCCGTGTGGCAGCGGTTCGGCCGCGCCGGCCGGCGGGGCGCGGGCAGCGTGTGCGTGCTCGTCACGTCGAGCGCGCCGCTCGACCAGTACCTCGCGCGGGAGCCCGAGTTCCTGTTCGGCGCGCCGATCGAGGAGGCCCGCATCGACCCCGAGAACGCCGAGATCCTCGTGCAGCACCTGAAATGCGCGGCGTTCGAGCTGCCGTTCAAGGCGGGAGAGGCGTTCGGTCCCCTCCCCGCCGACGACACCCGCGAGGCGCTGCTCTTCCTCGCGCAGCACCACGTGCTCCACGAGGCCAAGGGCACCTTCCACTGGGCCTCCGACGCCTACCCCGCGAACAACGTCTCGCTCCGCTCGGTGAGCTGGGACAACGTGGTCATCATCGACGCCGAGCACGACGCCGTACTCGCCGAGATCGATTTTCGCGGCGCCCACACCATGGTGCACGAGCAGGCGATCTACCAGCACGACGGCGAGTGCTGGCAGGTGGAGCGCTTCGACTACGAGAACCACAAGGCGTACGTGCGCAAGGTCGTGCCCGACTACTTCACCGACGCCATGACCCACGTGCAGATCGCCGTCATCGAGGAGACCGCGCATGGCCCGCTCGGCCGTCGCGGCGACGCCCGTGGGCGCGGCGCCGCCGCCGGACGAGACGCGGGCTTCCGCGCGGGCCACGGCGAGGTGAGCGTGGTCGAGAAGGTTGTAGGCTACAAGAAAATCAAGTTCCACACGCACGAGAACACCGGCTACGGCGAGGTGCGCCTCCCCGAGCTGCAGATGCACACGACCTCGTTCTGGCTGTCGGTGCCGGAGGCCCTCGCCGCCGAGGTCGCGGGCGGCCGGGCGCAGGCGATCGACGGGCTCCGGGGCGTGGGCGTCGCGCTCGAGCTCGTCGCCACCCTCGCCCTCATGTGCGATCCGCGCGATCTCGGCGCCACGCTCGGCGACACGGGCCTCGGCGACGCCGACGGCGAGGACGTCGCTCGCCCGCAGGCCGCGCGCGGCGGTCCGCGGCCGGGGTACGACCCGACCCTGTTCGTGCACGAGCACATCCCGGGCGGTACGGGCCTCTCGGAGCGCATCTGGCAGAACCACGCCGAGCTCCTCTTCCGCGCCGAGCGCCTGGTCGCCGGCTGCCCGTGCGAGGCCGGCTGCCCGTCGTGCGTGGGCCCCACGAGCGACGGCGCGCGCAAGGCCACCGCGCTGTTCCTGTTGGAGAGAATGCTGGGTAGTCACGCCTAGGCGTCGAGACCTCCCGATCGGCTCGAGAGCCCGGCGCCGCGCCGGGCTTCGCGCGCCGCTACCCCGGGCTCTCCCTGCCCCGGCCTTCAGGCCAGGTGCAGTCGCGGTCGTTCACCCCTCCTCGCCGAGGCTCCGCAGGCGCGCCTTCTCCGCGTCGGGGAGGGCGCGCGCCGCGCCGAGGTCGAGGAACACCACGCGGTCCCCCAGGGCGCGGAGCGCGTCGTCGTACGTGCGCGCCTCCGCGAGCGCGTCGAGCTCGCTCGTGCTGCACGCGGGCACGCCCCGCGGGTCGACCGAGCCGGCGGCGAGCGCCGCGAAGTCCTCCGCGAGGCGCAGCGCCACGAGCTCGTGCGCGAGCGGCGTGTACACGGTGGGGACGAGGGCGGTGCCGTCGTCGAGCGCCGCCACGTCGCCGAGCGCGAAGCCGTCGAGGTCGAGCTTCGCGGCGAGCGGCGCCGCAGCGCGGAGGAGCACGACGAGGCCTTCCTCGTCGTCGTCGCCCTCGAGCGCTCCGAGCGCGCCATCGCCGCCGAGTCCGAGCGCGTCGAGCACGCTCTTCTGCATCGCGCTCACCGCGCTCGCGAGGTCGTGGGGGCTCGCGCCGAACTGGAGCGAGGCCGCGAGCTTGCCGAGGAGGTCACCGCCCTCGGCGGGCGCGCCGGGCGCGGTCGGCTCGATCCACACGCCCGCCCCCGAGGCGGCCTCCACGACCGCCTCGTACGTGGTCGCGTCGGGCTCGAGGTCGTCCGGGAAGAAGAGCACGCCGCGCGGATCGTCGTGCACGAGGGGGAGGCTCTCGCCGAACTGGGCGAGCCACGCGCGCCCCTCGCCGGGGCTCGCCGCGAACGCCTCGAAGGGCTGGAACGTGTGCACGAGGACCGCGCCGTCGGCCAGGACGTCCGCGTAGAGGCCGTCGCTCTCCTCGCGCTCGTCGTCGAGATCGAGGAACGGCTCGAGCGCGTGGAAGTCGCGGGGGCGGAGGAGCGCGATCGCGTCGGAGCTCATGGGCGCGGAGCATTTCCCGATGGGGCGGCCGCCGTCAACGTGCGCGTCTCCGCGGCGCGGCGACGGCGCGTTGCGGCGGGCGGTCGTTTCACCCGCTTTTTGGCGCGCTGGCGGGGTAAAAGCGAAGCATGAAGGTGCTAATCACCGGGGGCGCGGGGTTCATCGGATCGCACATCGCCGAGCGCCTGGTGCGCGAAGGCCACAGCGTGCGCGTGCTCGACAACCTGACGAGCGGGCGGCGAGAGAACCTCGCGGCCGTCGCAGGCGACGTCGAGCTTCAGGTGGGGGACGTGCGGGACGAGGCCGCCTGCGCGCGCGCGGCCGAGGGCGTGGAGCTCGTGTTCCACGAGGCGGCGATCGTCAGCGTCCCGTACTCGGTCGAGCACCCTCGCGAGACCCACGCGGTGAACGTCCTCGGCACGCTGAACGTGGCGCTCGCGGCCCGCGACGCGGGGGCGCGCCGCGTGGTCTTCGCGTGCTCGGCCGCGGTGTACGGCGAGGAGCCCACGCTCCCCAAACACGAGGGCATGCGCCCCGAGCCAGTCTCACCTTACGGCGTCGAGAAGATCGCGGGCGAGCAGTACCTCCGCGCCTTCGCGCACGTGTACGGCCTCGAGACCGTGTCGCTACGCTACTTCAACGTCTTCGGCCCCCGCCAAGACCCCACGTCCGCGTACTCCGGCGTCATCAGCGTCTTCGCCGACCGCATCCTCCGCGGCGCCGAGCTCCGCGTGTTCGGCGACGGCCAGCAGACCCGCGACTTCGTGTTCGTCGAGGACGTGGTCGCCGCAAACCTCCTCGCGGGCACCGCCCCGGCGGCCGCGGCCTCCGGCCAGGCCTACAACGTCGCCTGCGGGGTCCGCACCACCCTCCTCGAGCTCGCCGCGCTCCTGTCCGAGGTGTCGGGCAAGCCCCTCGCGATCACCCACGCGGAGCCCCGGGTCGGCGACGTCCGCGACTCGGTCGCCGACATCGCGCGTGCGCGGCGCGATCTCGGCTACGCACCCCGCGTGTCGATGCGCGACGGGCTGGCCGCGCTCGTGCGGTCCCTCACCGCCGCCACCTGAGCGCCGCCCGCGCCGCGCGCACCGGCGGCCCACCTGAGCCGTCCTGGCCAGCGGCGCCCGCAGACCGCCGAAACCCTCGTGGTTTCATGTACTTTCCACGCAAACCTCCGGCATCGCTTTCTTTCCCCGGCCGGGCAAAAAGCGTGTCCAGCCCCACGGGAAGTTGGTACCGTGGTGGTTGGTCTCTGCATGACTCCGAACTGCCCCCATGAGTAACCCGCGCGGATCGTTTGTCGACTTCGTCGAACGACGCGTCGGCATGATGGTCAAGGAGAAATGGAAGATCGACGCCCTCCTTGGCACCGGAGGGATGGCGGCCGTCTACTCGGCGACGCACCGCAACGGCTCGCGCGTGGCGCTCAAGATGCTCCATCCGACCATGTCGATGGATCCGGCGCTCACGGCGCGCTTCCGCCGCGAGGGCTACGTCGCGAACACCGTGAACCACCCCGGCGTCGTGCGCGTGCTCGACGACGACGTGGCCGAGGACGGCTCGGTGTTCCTCGTCATGGAGCTCCTCGAGGGCGAGACGGCCGACGCGCGAGCGAACCGCCTCGGCGGGCGCCTCCCGCTGAAGGACGCCATCCTCGTCATGGACGCGCTCCTCGACGTGCTCGTGGCCGCGCACGCGGTGGGCGTCGTGCACCGCGACATCAAGCCCGAGAACATCTTCCTCACGAAGGACCGGCTCGTGAAGGTCCTCGACTTCGGCATCGCGCGCCTGCGCGACGCCACGGCGCCGTCCGCGTTCTCCACGAACGACGGCACCCTCCTCGGCACGCCGGCGTTCATGCCGCCCGAGCAGGCGCGCGGCCGCATCGAGGAGATCGACGCCCAGTCCGACGTGTGGTCGGTGGGCTCCACGATGTTCGCCCTCATCTGCGGCGAGATCGTGCACAACGCGAGCACGCCGAACGAGATCATGATCCTCACGGCGACGACCCCCGCCCGGTCGCTCGCCGTCGCCGCACCCGCCACGCCGAAGGCCATCGTCGACGTGGTCGACAAAGCCGTCGCGTTCGAGAAGTCCCAGCGGTGGACCAGCGCCAAGGCGATGCAGCACGCGCTGCGGCAGGCCGCGTTCCAGGGCGGTCAGCTCAGCATGCCGCCGCCGCCGAGCTCCGACCTCGAGGGGCCTGGCGGCTTCAGCGCCGCCGGAGGGTCGGGCGCGTACACCACGCTGAACCCCGCGCGCATCTCGAACGTCCCCTCGATCGCGCCGCCGCCCCCCGAGTCGTCCGCGGCGGGCGTGCCGCAGGCGGGCAACACGACGCTCTCCTCTTCGGCCACGTCCACGTCCACGTCCACGTCCGCGTCCACCTCGGCGACGTCGACGGAGCCGGGCACGGCCGAGGCCATCGGCGCCGCCAGCCGGCGTCGGAACGCCCTGTTCGGCGCCGCGCTCGTCGCCGTCGCGATCGTGGCGGCGACCACCGCCGTGCTCGTCTCCAAGCGCATCGACGCGAACAACGTCCCGCCGGTCGTCCCCACCGCGAGCGCCTCGACGACGGCCACGCCCTCCGCGTCCGTCGCGCCGCCGACGCCATCGATCGAGGCCGAGGCCTCCACGCCGGCGCCCCCGCCTACCGGCGACAACAGCATCGACTTCGGCGACATCGACGACGCAGGCCTCCCGCGGGTGAACGGCACCGGCGTGATCGTGCACCGCCACCGGGACGCCAGCGCCGACGCGGCCCCGCGGCACGCCGCGGACGCCGCCCCCAAGGCCCCGCCAGGCGAGAAGCCCGCCGAGCCGACCGAGCCGAAGCCCGACCCGGACACGAAGCCCGCCGAGCCCAAGCCCGCCGAGCCCAAGCCCGCCGAGCCCAAGCCCGCCGAGCCCAAGCCCATCGACCCCAAGCCGGTCCCCTGAGCACCTGGCGCGTCAGCGCGCCAAATATTCATGCGCCTCTTGACCGTACGGTCAGGGTCGACCCGCCGCGCAGCGCGCGAGGAGGCCGAGCGCAGCGTCGCGCCGGCCCCCTGGGTGAAACGGCGAGGTCGCGCCCGCGATCGCGGCCCGCGTCCGCTCCGCGAGGGGCCGGTGGCCGGTCGCGCAGGCCGCGACGGCGAGCTGCCAGAGCGCCTCGCGCGCCAGCCTGGGCGTAGGGAGCGTGCCGAGGGCGAGCGCGCGCTCGAGCGACGCGACCCCCTCCGGATAGAACGCGCGCTGGACCTGGTTGCGACCCGAGAGGTAGAGCAGCACCGGATCGTTGGGCCGCCCCTCGAGCGCTGCGCCGAGCGCGAGCGCCGCGACGAACGGGTCGGGCGCGCGGGCGCGATCGCCGAGGAGGAGCAGGCCCACGGGGCGGCGGAGGTCGGGGCGCGTGGCGGCGAGCGCCTTCACCTCCAGCGTGCGCGCGTGGTCCTCGTCGAGCGAGCGCGACGCGAGCGTGGAGTAGCGCCGCTCGGCGTCCTCGTAGGCGCCGTCCAGGAAGTCGGTGTCGGCGAGCGCCTCGGCGGCGCGGTCGCGGTAGACCACGGGAAGCGAGGCGTCGCCCGCGAGGCGCTCGAGCCCCGCGCGGCCCGCCGCCACGTCGCGGTAGCGGCGCTGAAGGTACGCCACCGAGATCTGCGACGGCACGTCGCGCGCGTCCTCCCGGAGCACCGCCTCGTACGCGGCGAGCGCCTCGTCGACCTGGCGGGCGTCGCGGCAGCCGTCCGCCTTCCGACGGAGCGCGTCGACCACGTGTGGGCACCGGCGACCGAAGAGCGACGGGCGGTCGAACCGAGCCTTCGCGACCGCCGCGGCCTGGGGCGCCACGGTGATCGTGGCGAGGCGCGCCCGGAAGCCCGCGTCCAGCGCCTCCCACGAGACGCCGACCACCTGCTCGAGGGGCGCGCCGCCGTACCACGCGCGCACGGCGCTCGCGCCGTACGTGTCCAGGATGTGCCCGACGAACGCCCCCGCCAGGGTGTAGCTCTTCGCCGACGCTTCGCCGAGGAACGCCAGAGAGAAGACGCGCGCCATCGGCGGCAAGAGGCCGAGGTCCATCATGGTCTTGGCCCACGCGAGATCGGTGACGTCGTCCTCGTCGGGCGACGCCGCCACCGCGATCCCCTCGATGAGGCCCGGGTTCGGGACGAGCCCGTGGAGCGAGCCGGCCACGCGGAACGGCCCCTGCCCGAACGCGCCCGCGACCACGTGCGCGAGCTCGTGGCCCAGCACGGGGTGCGGGTACCGCTCGACCTGCAGGTACACCTCCTCGCGCCAGGGCTTGGCGATGTACGTGTGCTCTGCACCCATCAGGCGACGCTTCTCCGCCGCGTCGCGGAAGAAGAACGCGGTGATCTTCGCGGGGCCTCGCGCGCCGAGCCGCGCCTCGACCGCGGCGAGCTGCTCCTCGCAGTCTTGGCGCAGCAGCGCCGACTCCTCGGGGGCGAGGGAGCTCGGGAACACCACGTCGCAGCGCTCGCCGGAGAGGGCGCCGCCGAGGGCGGCCGCGACGGTCTCGCGCGACTGGTAGTGTCCGAGCGCGCTGCCGCTCGCGGTGATCCACAGGCTCGCGACGGCAGCGGTGACCGCGAGCGCCGCGCGCTCGACGTGGAGCTCCGCGCCGCGGGGCGCCCACGCGAGGCCGCCCGACTCCGCCCGCCGCAGGAGCGAGGCGAGCGCGAGCAGGGCGGTGAGCGTCGCGAGGGACCCCAGCCGATAGACGAGCAGCGGCGTGCCCGCGTCGACCACCGTGTCGTAGAGCGTGCCGCTGAAGAACCCGACGAACGGGTCGTAGGCGAAGATCATGGGCGACCGCACGAACCGGCCGAACGAGAAGAGCGCGGTCGCCAGGGGCAGCCCGAGCCCGAGCGCCGCGCAGGCCAGCCGACCTCGGCGCCGCCCGCGCGCGAGCTCTCCAACCACGGCCCCCCAGGCCCCGCCCATCACCGTGCCTGCCCCCGCCGTGAGCCAGTAGACCCCTATCCCGCCCACCGGATCGCACGCGCGCAGCCGGAGCCCGTGGCCGAGGGCGAGCGCGAGGGTGAGCAGCGCGTACAACAGGCCCACCGACAGCCCGCGCACCACGTGGCGCAGCGGCGCGCCGCCGGGCGCCTGCGACGACTCGCGCGCGACCGCGATCGCCGCGGCGCTCGGGCAGAAGAGGCCCGCGGCGAGGTCGTGCTCGTAGCCCACGCCGCCGAACAGCGGCACGAAGCCCACGCCGACGCCGAGCGCGCCCACGGTCAAGGCGCCGACCCCGACGGGCGTCGCGAGCCAGCGCCGCGCCGCCGCGAAGGCGCCTCGCCAGCTCACGGCTCTTCCGCGACCGCCTCCGCCGGCGCCGGCGGC
>CAZHGG010000224.1:0-8301 GCA_964531755.1 uncultured Polyangiaceae bacterium | reverse complement strand
TCGCGCGCCTCCGCTAGCGGCGTGGACGCGGGCGCGCGCGAGTGGCGCGGCCGCGCGAGGCGCTCGTGGTACCGTCTCGCGCGATGCGCATCCTCCGGTTCGTGCTCGCCATCGAGGCCCTCTGCGTGGCCATCTGGCTCGGCGGCCTGCTGACGCTCGGCGCCATCGTCGCGCCGCTGGTCTTCGGCATGGTGCCCGCCCCCACCTCGGCCGACGCGATGACCGCGGTCTTCCAGCGCTTCGACCGAGTGGCCATGACGGCCGCGACCCTCGCGCTCCTCTGCGAGGTCGCGGCGGCCAAGCTGCGCCCGCGCGTCGAGCGCGCCGCGCTGCTCGGCGCGGGCCTGCTCGTGCTCATGTCGGGGCTCGTCATCCTCCAAGGAGCGGCGCTCTCCCCGGAGATCGCGGAGCTGCACCGGCGCGGCGCCGTGCGCGGCTCGGGCCCGCTCGGGGAGCGGCTCGAGGTCGTGCACGCCCGCGCGTCCGCCTCGGGCAAGCTGCAGTTCGCGCTCGGGGTCGCCTTCTTCGGCCTGCTCGTCGCGCCGCCCACCGGGCCTGCACGCGGCGCAGCGCCCGCCGCGCGCGAGGGCGAGGGCGAGGGCGAGCCTCCCGCGCCTACCTGAGCGCGTCCTGGCACGTGACGTGCTTTAGCTCTCCGCGTGGCGGGCCAGCACGGCGCCCGCCCGCACCAGCCCCCTCCCCCGAAGGCTGGCGTGCGCGCGAAGGGGGGGCGGCCACGGTCAGGAACCTCTCCGGAGCCGGGCTGCGCCGCACGGCCGAGCCGTTAGGAAATTGTCGTGCATGCGCCGGGCGCCATGGGCCCGCCGCAGGGAGCGGTCCGACCGCTCCCTAGTTGACGAGACGGAAGGTCAAGGCTAATACGCGCCCCGCACGGGAACCGTGAAGCAATTCGCGAGCTCAACGTCGAACACCAAGGGCGCTGCCTGCGGAGCAACCGTTCGACCCGGGGTGATGTTCCAGAAAACTCCGGTTCTTCCGGTTGGGCGTTCCACAGAAATACATCGAGTTGGCTTGCGGACCCGGTCCGCGAACGCAGTTAGGTAGGAGGCATAGAATGTTCAAGAAGGTCATCGGACTCGCGGCGCTCGCGGGCGTCTCTCTCATGGTCACTGGCATCGGCTGTTCGGTCACCACGACCAACACCACCACGGACGGCGGCGGCACCGCCACCGATGCGCCGACCACCACCGCCACGGGCACCGGCACCACGCCGAGGCCGGATGGCGGCGGCAAGGACGCGGCCCCTGCTGGCTGCTACGACGAGCAGGCGGCCCTCGCCCTCACCGGCACCGCCCCCACCAAGGGCGCCGGCAAGTGCACGACCGCGCAGATCACCGACCTCAAGGCCAAGTGCCTCGGCTCGGGCTCGGCCGCCGACTGCACCGCCTTCCTCGACGCGAACAAGGACTGCGGCCGCTGCGTGCTCGGCGCCCTCAAGGGTGACGACCCCAAGACCACGCCGATCGGCGCGCTCATCCCGGTCAGCGAGACCAGCGTCTCCCCCAACATCGGCTCGTGCGCGGCGCTCGTCATCGGCAAGCCCGAGTGCGCCCTCAAGGTCGCCCAGGAGGTCACCTGCCTCAACTCCGCGTGCGACTCGTGCTCCGACCAGGCGTCTGACACGGCCTGCCAGAACCAGGCCGCGACCGGCGTGTGCAAGGACGTGATCGACGCCGCCTGCGACAAGGCGATCACCGACGCGGCCGCTCAGTGGCAGCCCATCTGCCGCGGCACCAACTTCGACGACACCTACCCCAAGGTCGCCGAGTTCCTCTGCGGCGCGGGCGGCGGCGGCGACGCCGGCGGTGGCGGCTGAGTCCACGGCGAGGCCCGCGCGCCACATGGCCCCTCGCCTCGCGTGATGAAATGGGCGCGCTCCCTCGGGGGGTGCGCCCGTTTCGCTTTCTTTTCTCGCCCGCGGCGCGTCTCGCGGGCCGATCTCGGAGTCGCCATGAAGATGAGAAGCGTAGCGACGAGCGTCGCCAGGGTGGTCGTGGGTGGGCTCGTCACGATGGCCACGACGACGGGGTGCAGCTCGTGCGGTGACCGTGAGCCGGCGGTGGAGAGCACGACCCAAGCCACCCAGGCCGATCCCGCGCCCTCGTCGACGTCGGTGTCGCTCGTCGGTCCGAAGATCCGCGCGCCCGCCCTGAAGGGGGCGTTGGCCCCTGCCGACGGCGGCAAATAAAGTTTTTGTCGGATGGTTGCCAGCAGGCACGCGTCGTGCAAACTGCGCCACCGCGTGGGCCTCGAAGGCCAGGAACAACACGGGCGCGTCCCCGCGGCCCGCACTTAGGAGGCTCGACAATGGTGAAGAAGATCATCGGTTCGTTTGGAATTGCCGGCGCGCTCGCTCTCGTCGTGGGCGTCGGCTGCTCGGCCACGGTGACCAACACCGTCACGGACGGCGGCACCACGCCGACGGCGGAGGCCGGCCCGACCCCGCCCATCGACAGCGGCAAGCCCAAGACCGACGGCGGCGGCGGCGGCGGCGGCGCGTGTTATTCGGAGAACGACGCGCTCGCGATCGAGGGCGCTCCGCCGGTCAAGAACGCGGGCAAGTGCACGGCCGCGCAGCTGACCGACCTGGACGCCAAGTGCCTCGCGACGGCCTCGACCGAGGCGACCTGCACCGCGTACATCGACGCCAACAAGGACTGCGCGCGCTGCGTGTTCGGCGCCCTCCAGGGCGACGACGAGAAGACCACGCCCATGCCGGCGCTCATCCCCGTGAGCGAGGACAGCATCGCCCCGAACGTGGGGGCCTGCGCCGCGCTCGTGATCGGTCGCCCCGACTGCGCGCAGAAGCTGACCGTGCAAGAGGTCTGCCTCGAGTCCGCGTGCTCGCTCTGCGACACCGATCCGGGCTACGAGGCGTGCCGCACCGAGGCGGCCGCCAAGATCTGCAAGGACGTGATGGACGCGGCCTGCACGAAGGCCGTGGACGACGCGAAGGCCCAGTGGACGCCCATCTGCGATGGCGCGGACTTCGACGCCGCCTTCAAGAAGGTGGGCGCCTACATGTGCGGCGGCGCCGGCGCGCCGACCGACGCGGGCGGCGGCGGCTGAGCCCAGCCTCCAGCAGCGCATGACGACGCGGGCGCGCTCCTCCGGGGGCGAGCCCGCTTCGCGTTTTCGCGACGTGGAGGAGCCTCTGCGTGGAGACTTTGCGCCACCTTCGCGCCTCGGGATGCGCTACGACCGGGGCATGAGCTCCGAACTCGCGCCCGACCTGGGCCTCTTTCGCGTGCTGCAGGACGACGGCTCGGCCCGAGACGACGTGGAGCGCGTGCCCACCGAGGCCATCCTGCACGGGTACCGCGAGATGACCCGGCTGCGGCTCATCGACGCGAAGATGATCCTCCTCCAGCGGCAGGGCCGGGTCGGCTTCTACGGCGCGTGCACGGGGCAGGAGGCCGTGCCCATCGCGACGGGGCTCGTCCTGCAGAAGCACGACTGGGTGTTCCCGGCGCTGCGTGAGCAGAGCGTGATGCTCGTGCGCGGCTTCCCGCTCACGCAGTTCATCGCGCAGGTCTTCGGCAACTCGGGCGACGTCCAGAAGGGCCGGCAGATGCCGAGCCACCACTCCGGCAGGTCGGTCAACCAGGTGAGCTGGTCGTCGGTCATCGGGCCGCAGATCCCGCAGGCGGTGGGCGCGGCGTGGGCCATGAAGCTCCGCCAGCGCGCCGGCAAGGACGGCGGCGCGCGCCCCGTGGCCGTGGGCTTCTTCGGCGACGGCGCGACCAGCGAGGCCGACTTCCACGACGCGATGAACTTCGCCGGCGTCTTCAAGGTGCCCGCGCTGCTCGTCTGCCAGAACAACCACTGGTCGATCAGCGTGCCCACCGCGAAGCAGACGGCCGCCAAGACCCTCGCGATCAAGGGGCGGGCGTACGGCGTGCCGTCGGTGCGGGTCGACGGGAACGATTTGCTTGCAGTGTACACGGTCCTCTCCCGCGCGGCCGAGCGCGCGCGCGCGGGCGGTGGCCCCACGTTCATCGAGGCGCTCACGTACCGCATCGGCGCGCACTCGACGAGCGACGACCCCACGCGCTACCGCGCGGAGGAGGAGGTCGAGGCGTGGCGGAAGAAGGATCCGCTGAAGCGCCTGCGCGACCACCTCTCCTACCTCGGCCTCGTCGACGAGGCGAGCGACGCGCGCCTCGAGGCGGAGCTCACCGAGGAGATCGCGGTCGCCGTCCGTGCCGTGGAGGAGCTGCCGCCGCCCCCGCGCGCCTCGCTGTTCGACGACGTCTACGCGGAGCTGCCCTGGCACCTCCGCGAGCAGCGCGCGGAGCTCGAGGCCCTGCCGCCCGCGCCCGCGCACGGCGCCTGAGCTCGCGCGGGCGCCGCCCGACTTTGCGCGATCGCTGCGACGGAAACTCTTGTAAGAACGGGGGCGCGACGCGCGCTCCCTGCGACGTTCAGGGCTGGCCGCGCGACCGGACAGACCCCAAAGCCCAAGAAGACTGTGCGAGGCTCCAACATGGCGAAGAGAGAAGTCGATACGGTGGTGATTGGCGGCGGCCCCGGCGGCTACGTGTGCGCGATCCGCCTCGGCCAGCTAAAGCAGAAGGTCGTCTGCGTCGAGAAGGAGGAGGTCGGCGGCGTCTGCCTGAACTGGGGCTGCGTCCCGTCGAAGGCCCTCATCTCCGCGAGCCACAACTTCGAGAAGGCCAAAGACGGCGCGCACATGGGCCTCATCATCGACAACGTCCGGGTCGATGTGGCGAAGATGCAGGCGTGGAAGAGCGGCATCGTGAAGAAGCTCACGGGCGGCATCCGCGGCCTCTTCCGCGGCAACGGCGTCGAGCTCGTCATGGGCACCGCGCGCGTGACGGGGCCGAACACCGTCGAGGTCACCGCGAAGGACGGCACCGTCGAGACGCTCGAGGCGAAGGCCATCGTCGTGGCGACCGGGTCGTCCACCATCGAGATCCCCACGTTCAAGTTCGACGGCGCGCAGATCATCGGCGCCAAGGAGGCCGTGAGCCTCCAGGAGGTGCCGAAGCGCCTGCTCGTCATCGGCGGCGGCGTCATCGGCCTCGAGCTCGGCTGCGTGTACCAGAAGTTCGGCTCGGCGCTCACGGTGGTCGAGGCGACCCCGGGTCTCCTCCCGGGCGTCGACCCTGACGTCACGGCGGTGGTCGAGAAGAAGCTCGTCAAGCACGGCGCGAAGATCATGAAGGGCGCCAAGGCGATGGGCTACGAGCGCAACGCGGACGGCTCGCTCTCCGTGAAGGTCGACGTGGGCGGCACCACCGAGACCGTGCAGGCCGACGTCGTCCTCGTCGCGGTGGGGATGCGCCCCAACGGCGCGGGCCTCGGCCTCGAGGAGCTCGGCGTGAAGGTCGAGCGGGGCTTCGTCCCCTCCGACAAGTTCGGCCGCACGAACGTGCCGAGCATCTACTCCATCGGCGACGTCTCGGGCGCGCCGATGCTCGCCCACAAGGCGAGCAAGGAGGGCGAGGTCGTCGCCGAGGTGATCGCCGGCCACAAGGCCGCGAAGGACTGGGTCGGCATCCCCGGCGCGATCTTCACCGACCCCGAGATCGCCACCGTGGGCATGACCGAGACCCAGGCCAAGGAGCAAGGCGTCGCGGTGCGCATCGGCAAGTTCCCGTTCGCGGCGCTCGGGCGGGCGATGGCCGTGAACGAGACCGAGGGCTTCTTCAAGGTCGTGGCCGAGCAAGAGAGCCACAAGGTCCTCGGTGTGCACATCGTCGGCCCGTCGGCGACCGACCTCATCAGCGAGGGCGCGCTCGCGCTCGAGATGCACGCCTTCCTCGAGGACCTCGGGCTCACCATCCACCCGCACCCCACGCTGGGTGAGGGCCTGATGGAGGCGAGCATGCACGGCCTCGGCCACGCCATCCACGTGCTCAATCGCTGAGCGGGAGCGCCGCTGACCGCGGAAGACGCCGCGCCCCGGGGCCCGGGCGCTCGGCGTCACGCGTGCCGTCGACGGCTCAGCGGCGGCCCTTGAAGCCCATCATCCCTTGCACGACCGACTCGCTGGCCTCGGCGATCTCCGAGGCCTCGCGCGCGCGGTCCGCGCAGTCTTCGCACAGCTTCTTGGTCTTGCCGTCGACCTTGACGCTGACGAGCGCGTCGACCTCGTCGCCGCACGCCTTGCACACGGCCACGGCCTACGACTCCTCTTCGGCCGCGCCGCGCGCGGCGGGAGTCTCGGGCGAAGTGGCCTGCAGGTTGGGCGGAGGCGGGTGAACGCTGGGCACGTCCGGGAGCGTCTCGCTGGGCGCGCGCATCGTGCGCTCCCACCCGTGCACGATGCCCTCGACCGCGCCCTTGACGAACTGCTCGAAGTCGACCGGCTGGCGACCATTGCGGACGATCGTGCGGAGCTCCGGGTCGAACGAGAACGTCGTGTCGCGCTCGGCGGGCACGAAGGCCACGATCGCGAGGGCCTGGCGGTCGAGGCGGAAGCGGAGCACAGCCTCGCCGAGGCGCAGCCACACGTCGTCGCCCGTGACGCTGCCCGCCATCGGGAGCGCGTGCGCGCGGCCTAGCTCGAGCACGTAGGTGATCTCGCTGCGCGCGCGGCCGAACGCGATCTCGAGGGTGGTGCGCGCGTCCAGGGCCAAGGACGGCATGCCCTTGTCGCCGAGGAGCTTGTTGGCGAGGCGCTTGCGCCATTCATCCATGCGATTCGTCTCCGGTTTCTGCGTGTGCGTCTGCCCCTCGGGTGCGCCCGCGCTTGCGGCCGCGGTCCGGCTGGCAGGGTCAGCGTAGCATGTTCTGCGCGACTCCTCTCGCGCTTCGGGCTGGACTTGCCCTAAGCTCCAGGGGCACCGCGGCGCTGCGCGCGGTCGACCGCTCGAACCCCGCGAGCTCGATCGCGAGGCGCCGGAAAGGATCTCGCATGGGCATCTTCGATCGCATGGGCAAGGTGATCTCCAGCAACGTCAACTCGTTCCTCGAGAAGGCCGAGGACGACGAGAAGCTGCTCGAGCTGAACCTCGAGGAGATGGCCGAGCAGCTCAAGCGCGGTCGCCAGGACGTGGTGAGCGCGGTCGCGGCCGAGAAGCAGCTCCGCAAGAAGCACGACGACCTCGTGGCCGAGGTCGAGAAATGGGACAAGCGCGCCGAGCTCGCCATGAAGAGCGACGACGAGGCGCTCGCGCGCGAGGCGCTCAAGCAGAAGAAGCGCGTGTCGGGCGAGGTCGAGACCGTCGACAAGGCGCGCGTCGAGCAGCGCGACGCGGCGCTGAAGATGAAGGCGGAGCTCGAGCGCATGGAGCAGAAGCTCGAGGAGCTGAAGCTCCGCAAGGGCTCGATCGTGAACAAGGCGCAGCAGGCGCGCGCGGCGAGCACCTCGGAGGACGGCCTGGGCGCGAGGGGTGGCTCGAGCGCCTTCGCGAACTTCCGCGAGATGGAGGAGCGCATCGAGGACCGCGCGGCGCAGGGCTCGGCGATGGCCGAGGTGGAGGAGGCGCTCGGCACCGGCAAGCGCGAGGACCTCGAGGCGAAGTTTCGCGACCTGGAGCACTCGATCGGCAAGGACGGCAAGGCCAGCGGCGACGCCGACCTCGACGCAGAGATCGCGGCCCTGAAGAAGCGGGTCCGGATCTGACCGTGGGGGGAGGGCGCGCAGGCCTGGTGGCCGGCCCCCGCCGAGCGCCCGCCCTGCCGGTCGCGTGGCGGCCCGGGCCTCATGTTCTCGTCGACGCCTGGGCCGCGCGCACGGTAGGGTGGGGGCTCCCGTGAGCGAAAAGCTTATCCTCTGCTGCCGGTTCCCCGGCGCCGGCATGCCCGCCCGCGGCAGGGGCTACCTCGAGCGCGCCCGCTCGCTTCTCGTGCGCGCGGAGGCCCGCGGAGGCACGCTCGTCGCCTGGGGCTCGGCGCGCATCTACTTCGCGTTCGAGCCGACCACCATCGACGACGTGATCGCGCTCGTGACCAAGCCCGGGGAGGAGACCCTCGAAGGCGAAGAGCGCTTCGCCTTCGGCGTCGCCCAGGGGTCTATCGAGCAGGTGGCGAACGACGGCCTCCAGGCGAACCTCGCGTGGGGCCCCGCCCTCGTCGCCGCCGGCGCCCTCGCGATGGCGGGACGCGCCGGCCAGGTGCACTTCGCCGACCGCGTGAAGGCCGTTCGCACGGGCGAGCTCGTCCTGAACGGCGGGCGGTTCGCCGTGGAGGCCGGCCTGCGCCTCCGCGGCCTCGCCCTCGACGTGCAGCAGCCCTGGAAGCGCGACGCCGCCGCGTCGGTCCAGCGCCTCGCCGATCCGCCGCTCGTGGGCGCCGACGGAGACGACGCGC
>CAZHGG010000223.1:0-8310 GCA_964531755.1 uncultured Polyangiaceae bacterium | reverse complement strand
CTCTCGCTCGCTGCGCCGCTGCGCCCGCTCTACGACGTGGCGGAGGCCGCCACCGTGAGCGCCGCGCTCGCGCTCCTCGCCCCCACGTCACCGCGCGTCGACGCTTGCGTGCTCGACCTGCGCCTCGACGAGCCCGCCGCCGCGCTGCACCGCGAGCTGCTCCTGCAGCGCACCCCCGTGGTGGTCGTCTCGGGCCTCTCCGTCGAGGCCGCGCACGACATGGGCTGCGTGTGGGGCGCCGCAGTGCTCCTCAAGCCCGTCACGGACGAAGCCCTCACCGCGGCGCTCGACGCCGCACTGGAGAAACGACCCATGCCCGACCAGCCGCCCCCCGATCGCACCACGCAGGCCCCGCCAGAGCCGCCCGCGCTCCCCGCTCCATCCGCGGTGCCCGCGGCCGAGTCCGCGCCGCCGAGCTCCTCGCTGCACCCCGCCGTCGCCATCGCCGAGATGATCACCCGCCGCGGCGCGCGCCTCGCGTCCGCGGCGATCATCGCGTGGCTCATCTACCACGGCGACACCTCTGGGCATCCGCTCAGCGGCGTCGCCGTCGCCTCGCTGTCCGCCCTGGGCATGGGCGCCGAGGCATTCGCGGCGGCCGTGCGGAAGCGCCCTGGCGCCACGGCGGCTGGCGTCGCGGGCCTCGTGACGCTCGCGCTCGTGGGCGAGGCCACGCAGGTGGGGGAGCTCGGCTCCCTCGCCGCCTTCGGAGTCGTCGGCGCCACGGCGCTCGTCGACCGCGCACGCACCACCTGACTCCCCCGTAGCCCGCGGGAACGCCCCATCGGCTCGCCCTCACACCGTCCCTCAACCCGGAGTTCACCATGATGTTCGCCCCCTCGGTGGCGCGTGCCCGTTCGCGCGCGCCCATGCTCTTCGCCCTCCTCGCGCTGCTGTCGCTCGTGTTCGTCACCGCGTGCCCGCCGCGTCCCCCGTCGCCCTCGGGGCCTCCGACGACGGTCTCGTCGTGGACCGACACCGCGCGCGTCGTGCTCACCACGCTGCGCTGGGCCGTGCCCGCGGCGCGCGCCATCGTCGGCGTGACGGTGCCCGAGCCCGCGCGCGCCATCGTCGACCGGGCGCTCGGCGGCGTCGCCGAGGCGGCCGACGGGCTCCAGGGCGCCCTCGATGCCTACGAGCACGCGGGTGGCGACCGCTGCGCCGCGAAGGCCGCTGTCTCGGGCCTCTCCAGCGCCCTCGTGACGCTCTCGCGCACCCTCGCCGACAACGGCATCGCCCTCGGGACGACGCTCGAACGCGTGGCCGACGCCGTGGGGTCGATCGCCGACGCGCTCGTGCCGGCTTGCGACCGCGACGCTGGGTGGTCGAGCCGCGGCGAGGCCCTCGGCGCGGAGCTGCGCGCGATCCAGGGCGCGGCCGTCGTGCGCGGGGTCGTGCTGCGCCGCGTGCTCGACAACCTGCGGCCCCTCGACGGCGGTGCGCGGTGAAGGTCCGTTTCATCCGACACATCGGCACCCGCGCGGTGCTGCGCGTGCTCTGGGGTTCGGCAGGGCTTTCGCCGTCGCACACGGTGCCCTGCCCGAAGTCGCCGGACGGCAAGTGCGTCCACGAGGCCAACGCGCACCTCGCAGACAGCGCCGACGTGAACGAAGACAACCTCGGTAGCGAGGCTTCGAACCACCCGTCCGAACGATGGCCGTCTCGCTGCGACCTGTGCGGCGAGACGGCACCCGAAGACGCGTACCGCTACATCCTGCGGACGCGCCTCTACGACACGCCCTCGGGCAACCCCAAGCCCGGCGACATGTTCTTCTTGCGCTTCCACGACGCGGCCGAAGCCTGCCCATGGTGGGACAACTGCGACGGCCAGCACCTGCACGTGATCCTCCCGAACGGTCACTGGTGGGACGTCGACTCGCGCGCTTCGAACTGCACGATGAAGAGCGACCGCGCGCACCGCTGCTGGGTGCGCCACGGAACGCCACCCGACATCCACGTCGACAAGAACGGCCTCACCTGCGCCGCGGGCGCGGGATCGATCAGCGTCCCCGGCTACCACGGCTTCTTGCACCACGGGGGCCTCACGTCATGCTGATGCGCCGCTACGGCTGGATCAGCCCCGACACCCTCGGCCGCCCCCACCTCGGTCGCGCCACCGCGGCGCGGCCCCTCGACACGCTCGCGCCTTCGGTGCTTCTCGATCACCTGCCCGAGGTCTACGACCAGGGCGCCGTGGGGAGCTGCACCGCGCAGGCGCTCGCGGCGGCCGTCGAGATCGTCGCGCCGCGCTGCGGCTACGCCCCCGAGCGCCCCGACCGCGTCGCGCTGTACTGGCGCGAACGTGTGGTTGAGGGCTCCGTCGCCAGCGACGCGGGCGCGCTCCTCGCGGACGGCATCACGGCGCTCCGCGCGGGCTTCGAGCGCGACCGCGGCTGCCCGTTGTCGTGGGGCGCGCTCTGGATGCAGAGCCCGCAGCAGCTCTCCGCGGACGCTCCGCGGGTGGTGAACGCGGAGGCCCTCGCCATCTCCGTCGACGACATCGCGTGGGAGATCTCCTGCGGCCATCCCGTCGTCGTCGGCCTGCGCGTCACCGAAGCGTGGGAACACGCCGAGGGCGACACGCTCCCGCCCCCCGAGGGCGCGAGCATCGGCGGACACGCTGTCGTGCTCGTGGGCTACGACCTCGGCGAGCGACGCGCCTTCCGCGTGCGCAACTCCTGGGGCAGCGCGTGGCGTGACGGCGGCTACGCCTGGTTGCCGTTCGAGTGGATCGCCCTCGGTGTCTGCGGCGAGGCGTTCGCCGTGCGTGCCATCCGTCGCGTGGAGGCGCCGCTGCCATGACGAGCGACGACCGCAAGACGCCTGTGCCTGACGCGCGCGACACGCGCCTGCCCTACGACGTGTCGCAGGACGCCGAACTCTCGGCGCTCAACAAGCGCACGCAGGACATGGAGGCGCGCCTCTCGTTGGCGAGCGAGCGCGTGCGTGACAGCGGCTACCGCGCCCGCGTCGGGCTGCTGCTCGGCGCTGTCGCCACCGTCCTCGCGCTCGCCGCCCTCGTGCTGGCGCTGCGTCGCCCGACGGCGCCTTCGCCCGCCCCCGCTGCCTTCGCCTGCCCCTCGTGCCCCGTCTGCCCGGCGGCGCCCGCGTGTCCCGCGCCGCCGAGCTGCCCCGCGTGCCCTTCCTGCCCGGAGAGACGACGATGACCACCACCTTCTCCCTCGTGATCGACGGCCACCGCGTGCCGGTGCCCGGCGTGCCCGACGGCGCCGCGTGGCTCGACGACCCCGCGCGCGCGCCGCTCGTGCGCGACGGCAAGACCCGCGACCCCGCCCGCGTGACGGGCATCGTCCTCCACACCTCGCGCGGCGTGCCCGGCGTGGTGCGCCCGGGCTCGCGGCCCTCGAACCGCGCGGAGCTGCTCGCGCGCTACCAGGCGAACACCGAGCGAGACGTGTCGTGGCACCTCACGATCGACACCGACGGCGCGGTCATCCAGTCGTGCGACACGGCCTCGTGGATGGCATGGCACGCGGGGCACGCGAACGGGTGGAGCGTCGGGATCGAGTGCGCGCAGCACCCCGACACCAGCGATCTCTGGCAGGTGCAGGTCGCGTCCCTCGTCGCGGTCGTCGAGGTCCTCTGCCGGGAGCTCCGCATCCCGCGGCGCGTCCCCGTGGGGGCCGACGGGCGCCCCTTCGCGGGCGTTGTCCGCGCGTGGCAGGAGGCATCCGAGGGAGGCCGCCAGGAGCCTTGGGCTGGTGTGCTCGGGCACCGGAACCTCACGACCCACCGCGGCCCCGGCGATCCTGGCGACGCGCTCTTCGAGGCGCTCCTCGCCGCGGGCTTCGAGGCGGTGCCGGTCGCCGCCATCGGACACATCGAGGCACCCGCTGCGCCCGCTGCGCCCGCTGCGCCCCCGCTGCCCGATTGGCTCGACGCGACGATGGAGGTCACCGACACGAGCGAGCACGACGTCGAGCCCGAGGTCTTCGTGCGCGACGCGATGGTGCACCTCGCGGCCCTCGGCGTGCCCCGCGAGCGCGCGCTTGAGGTCGTCGCGCACTGCGCCGTCGAGTGCTCGTTCGGCCGCAAGGCCGCGGGCCACAACCAGGGCGGCGTGAAGCTCAGCCAGACCGACGCCCGCGAGGAGCGCCGCCGCACGGGGCACGGGCTGCCGTGGTGGCGCCGCGCGGGGCACGCCGAGGCCGGCGACGACCCGGTCTGCTACTACCGCGCGTTCGGCGACGACCGGGCTTTCTGGACGTTCTGGCTCGCGCGCTACGTCCCCAAGAGCGCCGCCGTCGCCGAGCGCGACCGCTACATCGAGACCGGGCGGCGGTTCTGGGGTGGCAACGGCGACTGGTTCGTCGCGATGCTCGTGGCGGGCTACCGGGGGCCCGTGCGACAGCGCGAGCTCGCAGAACTGCTCGCGCGCGGCGGCGACCCCGAGGCGCACCCCTCGATCGCGGAGCACCGCGCCGTGGTCGAGCGCGTGCGCGCCCTGGCCGCGCCGCCACCGTAGCCCGCCGCTACCTCAACCCCGAGAACGTGACGGCCCGGTTTCCCACGATGGGGACCGGGCCGTTTCGCGTTTCGAACGTCAGCGGCGGTCAGCTCTTGAGCACCGCGCGGCGGTTCTTGATCTGCGGGCAGTCCTGCGCCGCGACGTCGTTGGGGAGGAGTTCGAACTTCTGCCCGTTGCTGAACTTCGCGTCGATCGTCTGGAGGAACTCCGAGACGCCAACCTGCGTGAACACCCACACCTCGACCTTGAGCCCATTGGGGCCCTGCTCCTGGCGCGGCTGCATGAGCTTGCGGCGCACGAAGCCGGCGTTCGCGGCCGCGAGGATCACGGCGAGATTGTGGGGCGCTCCGCTGCGGGAGATCCATCCGCAGTGCCGGGCGAGCTCGATCGCGGTCATCTCGCCCGGCTTGATCTTCGCGCCCTCGACCCAGAGCGCGAGCTGCTGCTCGGTCACGCCGACGCGCTCCTTGAGCTCGTCCTGCTCAAGCTCCATTGCCCGCGTCTCTGCCTCGAGCGTGATGATCCGTCGGCGGTCCTCGGCGAGCGAGTCGAGCATCTGCTGCAGGATGACGAGGTCCTTGCCGAGGCCGGAGAAGTCCTCGCGCGCGAGCCCCTTCGCCTTCGACTGCACCACGATGTCGCTGCCCGAGTGCTTCACCCGGAACTGCTGGCGCATCCACTTGCGCAGCCGGTACGCGGCCTCGCTGCTGCTCATGTCGCAGATCGTCAGGAACCCCTCCTCCGAGTACACGAGTCGGCGCTTGCCCTTGAAGACAATGCTCTTGTACTCGTCGTTCTCGGTGAACTCGCTGGGGTGGTTGTTCCGGATGTGCGTCAGCGCGGTCCGGTCGACGTCGAGCGCCCGGGCGATCACCTCCTGCTCGAACCAGAAGGAGCCGTCGGGCTCCACGATGCTGATGATCTCGATGTTGTTGAACTTCCCGAAGATGTCGAGGGCGTACTCGTCCACAAAGGCCTCTCAGGCCGCGCCACAAGCAAATGTGAAAGTTTTCACACCTGGACCATCCAGATGTGAGCCTCACAGTTGAGCAGCAACCGTGAGGCAACATTAGGGGACTTTCCTCACACCTGCAACCCATGTGTGAGGAAAAATCGACGGGCCGCGAGCTCCTCGAAAGCCTTGCGCTCCGTCGTGCCGCCGACGCGGTGCGCGGTGACAGGACCCGATGCGTGCGACAGCTCCTAGAGAAGCTCGGCCGCGACATCGCGCGCGTGCAGGGGGCTGGCCGACGCAGCGCCCGCGCGCTGCGGTTGGTCGACGGGCGACGTTCGGAGGTTCGTCGTCGACCGCGCGGGGCGGAGCACCGGAGAGGATCCGGGCGCGCGTGACCGCGGCGGGCGCCCGATGGGGCTCCTGCAGCGCCGCGGCGGGTGCCCTAGGCTCGGGCACCCGGAGCGCCGCGCGCGGGGCGCTGCATCCCTCGGGGCTCTGGCGCGCGAGCTCGCGCGCGCGCGCCGCGTGGAGCTGCTCGTGAGCCGCGACGGCGTTGACGCCCTCCTGCGACCGCTCCTCCCGCGCCTCTCCGTCGCGCTGCACCGCGCGCCGGCCGACTTCG
This sequence comes from uncultured Polyangiaceae bacterium, assembly GCA_964531755.1. Lineage (GTDB taxonomy): Bacteria > Myxococcota_A > Polyangia > Polyangiales > Polyangiaceae > JAAFHV01. The sequence goes on along the minus strand of CAZHGG010000223.1, from coordinate 2,244 downwards.
CCGCGGTGCTGCTCCTGCCCGGCCGCGACGTGCCCGAGCTCAGCGAGCTCGCGCTCGAAGAGCTGCCCGAGGGCGTGCGCCTGGCGGTCGCTCCCCGGGCCGTGGTGCAGGCGCTCGCCGAGGCGTGCACCCTCCAGCTCGCGGGCGAGATCGCCGAGGAGCTGCCGCCCGGATCCGCGTGGGTGTTGCTCCTGGGGCCCCGAGGCGCCGCCACGCGGGCGATCACCGGGCCATCGATGAAGGTGAAGGGGGCGGTGAGTTGAGCGGCGAAGCTACGGGCACTTGCGCGGGCAAGCACCAGCGCGACGAGCGCCAACCCGTACCGGGTACGGAAACCATCTGGCGATGTTGGCGGTTGTTGGCGATGCGGCGGAACGAAACCGCCACCTTCCGCCACCTTCCGCCACACCCGCTCGAATTCAAGTCCCCCTCCTCGCACCACTGAAAGCCCCTGGAAACAGGGGCTTTCGTGTTTCGAAGGGTCAACCGGTACGGGAATCCGGTACGGAAACCCCAGAGAGGTCGGGGAGGTCCAACCGCAGGAGCATCATCTCGGCGCACTGCGCGGCCCAGGACGGGAGGGCGTAGAGGTGCCGGGCCGAGGCCCCGCCCGGGGTGTGGGTCCAGCGGGCGGCGACGTTCTCCCGCATGCCCGCGTCGGCGCACAGGCTCGCGAACGTGTGGCGCAGGTCGTGGACGCGGTGACCGGGTACGAGCGCCGCCTTCAGGTCGCGCTGAAGCGCCCGGTAGACGTCCTGCGCCCACAGGGGACCGCCCGAGCCGTCGGCGGCGCCCCAGCGTCGTCCCGGCTTGCCTCGCGCGGGCAGGATGAGGTCGTCCTCGGTCGGCTCCCTCCCGTACTCCGCGGGCCACCCATCGCGCCGCCACGCATCGAGCGCCGCCCGGAGCGACGGGTGCTCTGGCACGCACCGCAGTTCTCGAGTCTTCGTGGCGGTGATCTCGCGCGTTCGGTGGTGCACCTGCCGCGCGATCACCACCCGCCGCAGCGGCGCGTCGGCGACGATGTCGCGCCAGCGCAAGGCGAGCGCTTCTCCGAGGCGAGCTCCCGTGAACACGAGCAGCGTCCAGAGCACACGCCAGCGCCACGTCGAAGCCCGCAGCATCGCCACCACCTGTTCGAGCCCGAGGCGGTATCCGGCGCGCGCCTCGGGCTTCGCGTCGACGACGCGTGGGCGCGCGGCCGACGGGAGCGACGTCGTGGGGTCCGAAGCAAGCATCCCTTCGAAGACCGCTGCCTTCAGCGCGCGGCGCACCACGTCGTAGATGTTGCGCACGGTCCTCGGGGCCGGCGGCTTCTCGGTCTTCGGCGATGGCAGAGCACGGAGCTCTGCGACGAAGCGCGCGACATCGCGCGGGGTGACTTTCGCCAACTCCGTCGACCCGAGGGCGCAGCGCGGCAGATACGCCTCGACGCGAGCGAGGTCTCGCTCGGCCTCCGAGTAGGTCTGCTCACCGAGCCAGCGCTTCACCCACGCCCCGACTGTCATCGCGGACCCGGTAGACGCGGGCGACGTCGAGGAGGCCGCGTCGCTCACGTCGCGCGCCGGGCTCCAAAGCCCCTCATCGTACCGTCCCTGAAGCCCTTGGGCGTAGCGGCGCGCGTAGCTCTTGTCAGCAGGCCCCTTTCCGGTAACAGGCTGACCACCGCGGGTCACGTCGACCTGCGCGACACGATACTCCCCCGAGGCCGTGCGCGGCTCGCGGTGCAGAAGAACGCGGGCGATCCAACGCCCGCGGCGGTAGGTACACTGTCCTGTGCGGGGTCTCGCCACGGCCGTTGACCCTACCGCCGACTGCCAGGGAGGGCGTCGAGTTCCGCGGCGATTTCGTCGGGCGCGGGCGGACGGTTGGCAACGGGCATCGCCTCGACCGCGGCGTCGATCTCTGCGGGGCTCACCCACGCGTCGCGGTGGTTCTCCTGGCGAATCTGTACGCCGCGGGCCCTGCACCAGCGACGCAGCCCCTCGGCCGTGAAGCCTCGGAGCTTCGCTTCCTCGGGCAGGCGCACCCAGCGCGGGCGCGAGGGGCCGTTGTCGTTCGCGGCCCTCGGCCGCGCTGCTGACTCACCCACGATCGCCTCCGCTACCGCCCTCGATCTCCGGAACGAGCACCTCGCGCGGTGTCGCGTACGCCAGCCGCGAGGGGTGGCGCGGCGCTCCCTCGGCCGTGCGCCCGAGGCACTCGCAGGCGACGTTCTCCGGCACCATCGCGAGCACCGCCGCG
>CAZHGG010000222.1:0-8323 GCA_964531755.1 uncultured Polyangiaceae bacterium | reverse complement strand
CTCCAGCGCCGCGAGCCCCGGCCGCCCCGCGCGCTTCAGGAAAGCGGTCGCCTCGGCGGCCCCTTCGCCCTTGAGATCATGAACGATCTCGTCGAGCGAGCGCGCCTCGAGCGTCGCGTACGCGGCCACCCCCGCGAGCCCCACGCGGGGGGCCGTGACGCCACCCGAGTAGGCGTCGCCGAGCACGATCGAGAGGCAGTCGGTGTGCAGCGGCGCGGCCAGGCGCACCTCCACCTGCGCTCCCGGGCGCGCCGCGGCCTCTTCGGGGATCACCAGGTCGCGCACCTCGCCTGGCGTCACGAGGTAGAGCGTGCGCGGGGCGACCACGTCGGCGCCGAGCGTGAGCACCAGGCGGTCGAGCCCGAGCTCCCGCGTCGTGCGGAGCGTGACGAACTCCCCCTGGCCGGCGCCCGGCCGCTCCTCGAACCACGCCGTGTCGACGCGGCCGTCGAGCAGGTGCTTGCCGAGCCGCGACGCGCCGCTCTCGCCGCCGAGGGTCAGCGCCGCCGCCACGGGCGGCGCCGCGGGGGTCGCGAGCACGGTGGCGACGAGGTGGCGCGCGTCCGCCCTGGCCGTCGGGGAGAGGCGCTGGAAGGTGGCCCCGCGGAGCGTGAGGGTCTTCGGGTCGAGGCCCCGTGGCCTGAGCGGAGTCGCCTCGTCCCCGCAGAGCGAGGCGTCCTCGTGGATCTCCGAGACCAGCACCGTGTGCGCGCCGTCCGGTCGCCCGACGAGGTCGATCCGTGCGCCCTCGCGCTCGCCCTCGTTCCCTCGGAAATAGCCCGTTCTCCCCGCGAACACGGGCACGTCCAGCGACGGCGCGAGGATGGCCTCCCAGGTGCCTCGCGCGAGCGGCACGACCACGTGCGCCACGCTCCGCCCAAGCCCCACCGGCACCGCCCGCACGGTGGGCGGGGCCAGCGGGCGCTCGTCGGGATCGCCCTCCACCGCCAGGCTGACGGGCGGCGCGCCCGGTCGCCCGAACCGCACGAGGCGGTCGGCGCGGCTCACCGTCACGGTGAGCGGCGGGAGCCCGCCCTGCGCGGGCAGCTCGAGGTCGGCGGCGCGCGCGGCGCCCTCACCGACGAGCCACGCGAGCGGCCCCGTCAAGAGCGCGAGCCCCGTCGCCTGCACCGCCCGCCGCCCACAGCTCCGAGGTCGCCTCACGGGCAGGAGTTCAGCACGAAATCGCCGCGCGCGCCCGGGCGTCGTGGGCCCCGCCTCCCCACCTTTTTTGCCCGGTCCGGGCCGCCCGTGCCAAACGCTACGGCATGCGCAAGCGGTGGCTGGGGATGGCCGTGCCCGTCGTGGCACTGGGACTCGTGATCGTGGGCGTCAAGCGCGTCCCCTCGCCGAAGCCGGCGCCGGCGGCGGCCGCCCCGGCCGCGATCGTCGACGACGCCGAGGCGATCGCGCTGCGCCAGCGCACGGCGCCGGCCCCTCCGTCGCTCGCCGGCCTCGATCTCTCTCGGATCCTCCTCGACAAGAGCGGCGCCGTCGCGCTCCTGTCCGAGCGCCGCACCGCGAAGCTCACCCTCCAGCCTCGCCTGCAGCACCTCGCGACCTCCTACATGAACGCCCAGCACCTCCCCGAGGGCGTCGTGGTCCTCATGGACGTCGCCACCGGCGACGTCCTCGCCTACGCCAGCCACGTCGAGGGCGCGCACGCGCGGGACCTCGCCGTGGAGGCGACCGCGCCCGCGGCGAGCCTCTTCAAGATCGTCACCGGCACGGCCCTCGTCGACACCGCTGGCGTGAGCCCCGACCACAAGGAGTGCTACTCGGGCGGCGAGCAGCGCATCCTGGCGCACGACCTGGTCTCCGACCCCGCGCGAGACAAATGGTGCGCCACCTTGGCCGGCGCCATGGGGCGCAGCCTGAACACCGTCTTCGCGCGGCTCGCGGTCCGCCACCTCAAGCCGGAGTCGCTCGAGGCCACGGCGCGCTCGCTCGGCTTCGGTGAGGCCCTCACGTTCGACGTGCCAGTGCAGGCGAGCACGCTCACCATGCCCACCGAGACGCTCGCGTTCGCGCGCACGTCGGCGGGGTTCTGGAACTCCACGATCTCGCCGCTGCACGCGGCGTGGCTCTCCGCCACGATGGCCCGTGGGGGCGAGCCCGTCCGCCCGCGAATCGTCGCCGAGGTGACCGACGCGAGCGGGAAGAACGTGTACACTGCACCTGCACCCCAGCCAGGAAAGCGCATCGTACCTCCGGCAGTGGCCGCGGCCGTCACGCAGATGATGGACCGCACGGTGGCCGAGGGCACCTCGTACAAGGCATTCCACGACCTCAAGGGCCACCCGCACCTGCCGGGCGTGCCCGTGGCGGGCAAGACCGGCACGCTGACCGACGGCGAGAAGCAGCGCTATTACACGTGGTTCACGGGCTTCGCGCCCAGCCACCCCCAGCCCGGGCAGAAGCAGGTCGCGGTGGCGGTCCTCGTCGTGAACGGCCCGGTGTGGCGGGTGAAGGCCAACGTGGTCGCCCGCGAGATGCTGCGCGGCTACTTCGCGCTCGAGAACACGCCCCAGGTCACCTTCCCGGAGATCCACACGCCCTCGGTCGCGCGCCGCAAGGCCAAGTAGGCGCGGCCTGCTCAGCGCGACGGCTCGACCGCCATCGGCACGAAGCACTTCCTGCAGCGCGCCTCGTAGGCCGCCGCCCCACCCACGAAGAGCTGGCCCTCGTTCGCGACCACCCGCTGGGAGCGGCTCGCCTCGCCGCCGCACCGCGTGCACACCGCGTGGAGCTTCGTGACGTACTCGGCGATGGCCATCAGCGCCGGCATGCTGCCGAACGGCTCCCCGCGGTAGTCCTGGTCGAGGCCCGCGCAGATGACCCGGACGCCGCGGTCGGCGAGGCGCTGCGCGAGGTCGAGCACGCTGGCGTCGAAGAACTGCACCTCGTCGATGCCCACCACGTGGGTCGTGGGCAGCACGAGCGCGCCCAGCTCCTCCGGCGTGGCCACGGGCGTCGCGTCGGCGGTGAGCCCCTCGTGGCTCACCACGCGCACCTCGTCGTAGCGGTTGTCGACGCGCGGCTTGAAGAGCTGCACGCGCAGCCTCGCGAGGCGGGCGCGCTTGACGCGGCGGAGCAGCTCTTCGGTCTTGCCGCTGAACATCGAGCCGCACACGACCTCGATGCAGCCGCGGAGCTCGGAGACGTCCGCGGGTCCGTCGGAGCGCGAGGAGAGGTGTTCGGCGAGGCGCTTGCGGTCCATCGAGCGTTCGCCATAGCCCGTGCGCACCCGCTCAAGAAGCCCCGAGGGCGAAAATTCCATCTCGCGTGCGTCGATCGCGTGGTGGGCGCTGAGCCCACCTGGCCTCTTGTGCAGGCCGAAAAGAAGGTCTCCATCCGGTAGACGAAGGGGGACTCGATGCTATCCTGACAGGGTGGAAGTCGTGCTCCGCAAGCTGGGGAAGGGATCGCGGGCGGTCGCTGGCCGCCTCGTGAGAGCCCCACGCAAGGGCTCGGTCGTGGTCATCGAGTTCCCCGACGGCATGCACGAGTACGTCACGACGCCGGTCAAGCGCGTGCTGCGCATGGCGGGGCGCGAGGTCTTCTACATCGAGACCGTGAACAGCCGGTACCGCCTCGAGGTGCGAAACCGCGAGGACGCCGTGGCCGAGAACACGGGCTGAGCGTCCGCGGCGCTCGCGAGGGCGCGCCCCCGGCCGATCGCGCTTGACATCGGGCCACAAAAAGACATGATCCGCGCCCCTCACGGCGTTCCCCCGCGGGTCTTCGCCACCATGAAATAGGAAGTGCTCGATGGGTAAGTTCGATCGCCGAAACTCGCAGAAGATGAAGCGCCGCAAGGCCCAGACCAAGAAGAAGGAGCGCATGGCCCGCCTGCGCGCCCCGGAGGTCAAGAAGACCTCGGCCGCCCCCAAGAAGGCCGCCAAGAAGACCAAGGCCTGAGTCGCCGCCGGGGCGCCTGCCCCACGAGCGAAGCCCGAGCCCTGCGCCGCAGAGCCCGGGCTTCTCTGCGTTCGCCCTACGACAAGAGCGCGGCGGGCACGCGCCCCGTGAGGAAGTGCACGGTGCTGGGCTCGCTGGGGGACGAGGCGAGCCCGGGCCCCGCTTCGCCGAGCGGGCCGAGCCCCATCGACGTCGGCCACGCGGGCTCGTCGCCGGGCGCGAGGGAGACGAGGCCGCTCTGGACCACGCCGATGACGTGCGTGTGGCCGGCCACGCGGCAGCCGAGCCGCCGTGAGAGGGCCCGCGCGAAGGCGTGCCCGCTCGGCCCGCCGAAGGCCTCGCACGTGCGGAGCCACACGAGCGGCGCGCGCCCGCGGGCGAGGCGCGCCGCGATCGCGTCGAGGGCCGCCGCGTGTGCGGGGGAGGCGAGCTCGTCCACGCCGAGGCGCTCCTTGCCCACGAACACGCAGCCGAAGCGGCCGTGGCCCCAGAACTGCACCTCCTCGAGCGCCGCTTCGGGCTCGTGCGAGGCGAGGAACGCGAGCGCCTCGGACCACGAGGCGACGCCGCGCGCCGCGTCGAGCCGCCCGAGTGCCCGGTACAGCGCCGCGCCCGCGCCCCACGCCGTGGAGAGCCCCGGCGCCCACGTCCCGCCCCTGCAAGTGGCGTCGTAGGCGAGGAGGCGGAGCCCGCCCGCGCCGAGGGGTGACGGAGCGGTGAAGGTCATGCGCTCAGCGTGCGGCCGCCGGGGCCTGCGTCAAGGCGTGTCGTCGGCCGGCTTCGTGGGATCGCCCTGGCCTAGGCGGATCGTGTCGAACTGGTTCTTGCGCGGCGCGGCCTTGGGGGCGTCCTTCGGGGCGCTCGGCTTGCCGCCGAAGAGGCCCACGTCGCCGCCGGCGACCTCCTCGGAGACCAGCACCCAGCCGTTGCGCTTGTCTTTGAAGGTCTGGTTCACCGTGGTGAGCCGCAGGTCGCCGTCGTCCACGGGCTGCCACGCGACGTTCACGGTGGCGCGCGCCTCCGACTCGTCTTTCTCGAAGCGCACGCCGACGAGCTCGGAGTCGACGATGCGCACGCGCCCGCCCCACACCGCGCGCCGCTTGAAGAACGCCTCGCGCGCCTCCGGCGCCACGTGCTCGCTCGCGAGCTCCATGCGACCGAAGCGGGCGTTCAGGTTCAGCTCGGAGGCGGCCTCGCGCATGCGGGCCGGGCGAGACTGTCCCGCGCACCCCGTCGCGAGGGTGAGCGCGGGGACCGCCGAGGCCGAGAGGAGCAGCGCGAGGACCAGGGGACGCATGCCCATACCCATTCTATGCCCCGCGCGAAAAGGCAAGTTCTGCGGCGCGCCGCTTCGCGCCGCCCCCCGCGGGCGACGCGCTAATAGGGAATCGCCGCGACCACGTAGACCTTGTCCGTGCCCTCGCTCGCGAGGCCATGCGCGTAGCCGAGGCGGAACGTGAGCGGCAGGCCGTAGCCGAGGAACGTGTCGAGCCACAGCTCGCCGCCCGTGCCGCTCTTGTATTTCGCGTCCTCGAAGGTGTCGAAGGCCGCCCCGTAGTCGAAGAACACGGCCCCCGTCAGGCGGTTCAGGAAGAGGGGCAGCGTCGACGAGCCGCGATCGAAGTTCCAGAGGGGGAACCGATACTCGGAGTTGAGCAGCGTGTAATGCTGCCCAACCTGGAAGCCGGCCGGGTACCCGCGCAGCACGATGCCGCTCTGCACGAGCGAGTCGGTCACGGTGTCGAGCAGCGGCACGTCGACGAAGCCGCCCACGAAGAACGCCGACTTGCCGGGGTAGGAGCCCCCGCTCGTGCCCGCGCTGAGGTGGAGGGCGAGCGAGTGGTGGGAGAGCCACGGCATGAGGAAATACTGCGCCACCCGGGCGGAGGCGCTCATGCCCTCGAACTCGCCGCCGAGCGCCGGGTTCGAGAGGTTCACGGTGACTTGCGCGGCGCCCCCGCGCTCCGGCCCCACGCTCCGCACGTAGCGCTCGGCGCTCGAGTACGTGTACGAGAGGCCGACCACCCCCGCGAGGCCGGTGCGCAGGCGCTGCGGCGTCTCGTAGGGGTCGAGCCGCTCGCTCGTGGTGGGAAGCTTGATGCCGAAGTTCTGCAGCGTGTAGGAGGCCGCGAAGGTCTGCCCGTCGTAGAGGCGCGAGCGTGTGTAAGATACACCTGTTTGAAAGCCCGTGGTCTCCTGGATGGCGGCGAGCTTGGCCGCGCCGAGCTGGAACTGGCGCGGCGTGATCGACCGGGACGCGCTCACGGAGGTGTCGAACCGCTGCCCGTAGTACGCGTACGCGAGCGTGCCCTGCACCTCGGGGCGCTCGAGCTCTTGCACCACGGTCGCCGAGGCCCCGTGCATGCCCGAGATGTCGCTGGCCGACACCTGCACGCTCACGAGCTGGCCGAAATTGCCCGGCGACGTGGAGAGGGCGAAGCGCCGGGGCCGCAGCGTGCGGAGGGGTGAGTAGGGGGTGATCGGGTAGTCGCCCGCCGTCGGCACGCGCGGCGGCGACGGGTGCGTGTCCACGTAGGGGAGCGGCGCGAGCTCCCGCGCCGGGTCGAGCCTCATCACGTAGAGATCGAAGCCGTCCTTCGTGTAGCCGATGTAGGCCAGCGATCGGCCGTCCGGCGAGACCTCCGGGTAATACGCGCCGGTGAGCACGTTCGTGATCTGGCTCACCGCGCCGGTCGCGAGGTCGAGCGCGTACACGTTCGACACGCCCGTGCGGTCCGAGTGGTAGAACACGCGCCGCCCGTCCGGCGAGAACGAGCAGCCGCCGTCGACGGCGCGATCGTGGGTGAGCTCCCGCACGCGGCCGGTGGCCACGTCGACCAGCCACAGATCGCGGTACCCACCCTTCGCCCAGTGGCTGAACACCACGCTCTTGCCGTCCGGCGAGAAGCGCGGCGTGAACGCCTGCTCGTACGGGGCGCTCTGCACGAGCGCGCGCACGTTCGTGACGGCGTGCCCGGTGGACCCACCGAGGTCGGCGAGCTGCAGGTACCGGGTGCCGTGGTGGTTCGTGACGAAGGCGACGCGCAGGCCGTCGGGCGACACGGTGGGGTCGATGGCCCGGTAGCCGTCGGTGAGGCGCTCGGGCACGCCGTCGAGCGCCGAGGGGCTCTTCTCGCCGCGCCCGACCCGGTAGAGCTCGTTGTACGTGAAGAGGTTCGAGTAGAACGCCGGCGTGTTGTAGTAGAGCGAGCCGTCCGGCGCGAAGCTCGAGGCCGCGTCCCCCGCGGTGCGCACGAGCAGCTCCGCCCGCGGCGGCTCCTTGCCCACGATCGGCGCGCCGCTCGCGTCGCGCTCGAGGGCCACGGCGTAGAGCCCGGGCCGCGTGTCGGCGTCCTCGCGATAGTAAAGGAGTTTGTCTTCGTAGCCCGCGTACGTGCCGCGCGGGATCCACCGGGGGTACTTGGCGCCCTGGCCGGCGAAGGTGACGCGCGCCCCCTCGCGCAGGCCGCGGGCGAGCACGGCGCGCTTCGTGTCGAGGGCGCGCCGCTCCATCTCCTTGCGAAAGCCGACGTAGAGGTCGTCCCACGTCTTGCCGGTCACGCGCCGCATCGTGCGCGAGAGGCCCCAGGGGATGGGCTGGCGGCCGTACTCCTCCGACATGCGGCGGAGGGTCTCCTCGCCGTAGGTCTCGGCGACCCACTGGATGAAATACGAGCCGTAGAGGTACCAGATGTTGCCCTGCGGCCAGCGGCGCACGTAGTTCGAGAACTGGTCGAGCGACGCGAAGTTCTGCTCGAGCACGTCGGCGCGCATGTACATCGACCACAGGCTGGAGCGGAGGCGCCCGCCGCTCGTGCGCGTGCTCTCGAAGTACACGGCGGTGCCCTCTTGGATCCACCGGGGCTGCACCTGGTTCGGCGCGAGCGTCTTGCCGAGCACGCGGTTCACGAGGGCGGGCAGGCCGGTCATGTTGTCGAGGTGGAGCACGTGCGTGTACTCGTGCGTGATGAGCGCGAGCAGCCAGTCGTCCACGTCGCCGAGCGGCGACAGATCGTCGGGCGCGGTCACGTTGAGGCGCACCGCGTTGTAGGGCAGGGCCGTCGCCGAGCCGTTCGCGGAGTCGGGCGTGTCGTTGATGAGGATCTCGGTCTTGTCCTCCGGCGCCCAGCCGAGCGGCGGCGCGAGCGTGGCGTGCGCGGCCTCGGCGATGTCGGCGACGTGCCGCGCGACGTCGTCGAGCCCCGTGTAGAACGTGACGCGGAAGTGCTTCGACTCGAGGGACTTCCACTTCAGGGCCGGGTCGAACGCCGCCCGCGCCGGGGGCGCGAGCGAGGCGAGCGAGGCGAGCGCGGCGAGCGCGGCGAGGAGCTTGCCGGCGCGGCGCACGGCGCGCGCAGTCTACGTGGGGACTCGCGTCGCCGCCGCAACATCTGCGCTCTCG
>CAZHGG010000221.1:0-8367 GCA_964531755.1 uncultured Polyangiaceae bacterium | reverse complement strand
GGAGCTCCATGGCGAGGAAGAGCAGGCCCTCCTTGGTCTGCCCGAAGTCGAAGACCGTGACCGTGTTGGGCGAGGCGAGCAGGCTGTTCGCGCGGGCCTCGCGGAGAAAGCGCGCCTTCGAGCTCTCGTCGAGCGCGCGATCGCTGCGCAGGATCTTGATGGCGACCTCGCGGCCCATCGTGTGCTGCTTCGCGCGATAGACCGTGCCCATCGAGCCCGCGCCGAGCTTCGACATGATGGTGTAGCGCCCCTCGAGGCTGCGCCCGATCATGGGGTCTTCGTCGTCGACCACCACAGACGCGGCCTCGCCCCCGTCCCGCGCTCCTTCGGGGAGCCCGGCGCGGGAACCAGCGTTGTTCCGGAGTGCGGTCTGTTGCGACACCTTTCGCTCTAGTCTCGCGCGGGTCCGCGTGCGGCGCAAGCCCCGCGTGTCGAACGTGGGAGGTTCACCGCAGCGGCAGGACGTTGCGCGGGTCGCACACGACGCTCACGCTCTCGCCGACGAGGGCCCCGCCGCCAGGCACCCTGGCGAGGTCCACGCCGTCGCGCACCCGGCGCACCTCCAGGTGGAGGTGCACGAGCTCGGGCGAGCCGGTGTCGCCCACGGCGCCGACCACGGCGCCCTCGGGGAGGCGCAGGCCCGTGGACACCCCGGGCGCGATCGACTCGAGGTGGCCGAAGAGCACGAGGTACTCGCGGAGGCGCCCGGCCTCGTGGACCGCGTGGCGCGTCACGACGGTGGTACCGAAGAGCTTCCCCGCGAAGAGCACCTCGCAGTCGCCCTCCTGGTGCTCGAGCGCGACGAGCTTGACCGGCGTGCCGCGCGCCTGCGGGAGATCGAGCCCCCCGTGGCCAACGTGGCGGAGCGTGCGCCCGCGGCGTTGGAGGGCGTCTGGGCGGTCGAGATCGTAGCCGCTCACCACGTACTTCCCGCCCGGGAGGCCCGGGGGGATGGGGTACCGGTACGCCTCGTACTCCGCCGGCCGCTCGCTGAGGCGGGGGATCTGCTCGTAGACCGCCCACGCCCCGGAGCGCTCACGGTGCGCGTTGGCGCTCGCCTGTTTGGCGGCGCCCTCGCCGGGATCGCCCGTGGGGAGGTGGACGCACACGTCGTTGTCAGGGAGGGTCCCCGGCGGGCAGGTGGCCTGCGCCCGTGCGGGCGCGCCCGGTTGGGGTGCGCGTGTCGCGGCGACGCGGGCTGGCAGCGCCGCCCCACGGCCGCCGAGGAGCAGCAGCAGCGCGCCGGCGATGAAGGCCAGCGCGCCCCGCGGGGCCGCGCCACGCGCGCCCGGAGGCGCGGGGCGGGTGGGCGTGGGCGTGGGCGCGGGAGGAGCGGTCATGGCGCGGGCGGAAGGACGACTCTCAACAGTTTGGCAAAAGGCGCTATAGCGGTCGCCATGAAAACGAAACTCGAGGAGCTCTTCTCCGCCGAACGCGCGGTCCGCCGCCTTCATGCCGAGCTGTCGAGCGGGCCGAAGAAGCCGCTCCTGGCGGCCGTGGCGACCGAGACCCGGGTCGCCCTCGCGGAGGGCGACACCGACGAGGCCGCGCTGCGCCTCGTGCGGCTCGCCGCCCTCCTCGGGGAGCTCGAGGGGCCGGAGGCCGTGGATCTGCTCATCGACGTGCTCGGCGGGGAGAGCCCCGAGGCCCGCGCCGTCGCGGGCGAGGAGCTCGAGAACGTGGCCTTCGAGCGCTTCAAGGAGGTGGCGCTCGGCATCGAGCGCGCGCTCGTGCGCCTCCCCGGCGACAGCGCGGCGCTGACCGAGCTGCCCTACCTCCTCGCCGAGGTCGGCGAGCCGGGCTGCCTGAAGCTGCTCGGGCGGTTCCTCGCGCACAAGTCGCCGGAGCCCGTGGCCGCCGCGATCGAGGCCCTCGCCGAGCTCGGAGACCCCGCGGCCGCCGCGCTGCTCGCGCCGCTCGAGCGCGACGCCCGGCAGGTCGAGGTGGATGACGAGGCGGGCGGCCTGCTCGTGACGCTCGGCGAGCTCGCCCACGAGGCGCGCGAGCTCCTCGGCGAGGTCGAGGAGACGGTCGCCCCGCCGAAGCAGGGGAAATCAAAGAAGAAATCCTGAGCCGCCGCCGCTGCCTCCCGTCGAACGGACGACGCGGGCGCGCGCGCCGCGCCTACCGGCAGAAGCCGTCGATGCAGAGCAGCGGGCTGTTGCAGCTCTTCCCCTGCGCCGGGTCGCACTCGGAGCCGAGGTTCGAGTCGGAGCCGCACACCGAGTACTTCCCCGTGGGGGTGGTGACCTGCTTGCAGACGTTGAACGTGTCGCTCGCGCGGCACGCGTTGGCCGCGTCGCTGTCGCACGCGATGTAGCAGCTGTGGCGCAGGCAGACGCTCCCGACGGCGCACGCGTCACGCTCGCCCTCCTTCGCGCACGTGAACACGGGCCGCTGGTCGGGGATGCAGCCCCCGTCGATGCAGATGAGCCCCGACGGGCAGGTGTTGCCGGTGCCGCACGGGGTCACGCAGCGCTCCTGCACGCACGTGGTGCCCGAGGCGCACTGGTTGCCGCCCTCTGTGCAGGGCGTCGGGTTCTGCGTGCAGACGCCCTTCGCCAGGTCGCACCCGAAGCCGGTGGGGCACGGCTTGCTCGCGGAGCAGGAGGGCGTGCACACACCCTGGACGCACTGGTTGCCGCCCGCGCACTGGGTGGCGTCCGAGCACTGGTCGACCGGGGCGGTGCAGGTCCCGGAGAGGCACTTGGCGCCCGCCGTCGAGGCGCAGTCCGCGTCTTTGTAGCAGCCAGGGCCCACGCCGGCGTCGTTCTTGGGGGGCGTGGACGACGAGCACTCGGGGACGCCGTTGGCGAGGCGGCAGACCTGGCTCGAGGGGCAGCCCCAGTCGGCGCAGTTGCCCGTGTGGCACCGGCTGTCGGACCCGCACACCTCGCCCGCGCGGCAGTCGGACGTGCTCGCGCAGGAGGTGCCCGTCTTGGGGGGGGTGGTGGGCGAGCCCGACACGCAACGGCTGTTCGAGTCGCACCGGTACCCAGAGGGACACGCGCTCGAGCTCGAGCACTGCCAGTCGACGCAGCGATCGTCGAGGTTGCCGTCCGGGCAGAGGTAGCAGCCCTCCGAGTCGCACACGCGGGTGTTTCGCGCGTCGGGGAAGATCGGGCACCCCGCGAGGATCGCCGTGAACGCGCCGAAAATTCCGATCGTGAGAGCTCGCTTCATGGCTATTCCTGGGTTGCGTGCTGGGGGCCCGGGCCTCGAGGTGGCCGGCCGGGCAGGGGATGCGCCTTCGAGGATAGCAACGCTCGTGCCGACGCGAACCCTCAATTCGGGCCGACGAAGGGCCGCCCCAAGCGTGCACCGTGGACGTTGGTTCACGGTGGCTGTGGACGAGGCGTCATGACACCGGGGGCAGACTCGGCGCCCGCGGGCGCGGCGGAATTTGCGGAGGCGGCGGTCCGGCGACCATGGTAGCGTTTCCCGCGCCGGGGGTCGTCTCGGCAGTGCGATCTTGCCCATGCATGTCCAGTGCGAGAGCTGCGGCACCGAGTACGAGTTCGACGACGCGCTCGTGAGCGGTCGTGGAACCACCGTCAAGTGCTCCACCTGCGGCTTCCAGTTCAAGGTCCGCAGGGCCGGAGCCAGCGGCGCGTCCGACCAATGGACCGTGACGTCCGCCGACGGCTCCGTGTTCGTCTACGGCTCGCTGCGTGACCTGCAGCGCGCGATCCTCACGGGCGAGGTCGTGGCGAGCGACCTGCTGGAGCGCGGCGGCGTCGCGCCCCGGCCGATCGGCCAAATCGCCGAGCTCATTCCGTTTTTCGATGGAACGAGGCGCGCGCCCTCCGACCGTGCCGCGGCCGAGAAGGGGCGCGACGCCGACGATCCGCCAACGGTGAGGTCGGGCGCGTCGGGGCCGCCCGGCCCGCCCGCGCCGGTGGCCCCCGCGCCGGCCTACGGGCTCGGGCTCGATCCGGATCGCACCGCCGCTACGCCCGCGCGCTTGCTCGAGGAGCACCTCGCCGCCAGCCGCACGCCCCTCCCCGGGCCGCTGCCGTCCGCCCCAGGGGCGCCGCTCAGCGCACAGCCGATCTCGGGCGCGGGGCCGGTCCCGTCCACGCTCGACCCCATGCGGCCGCGCGTGCAGACCGAGATAAGCTTCCCCGCGCCCCCCCAGCGGGCGCTCGACGACCTCGGCGGGGGCGACGACGATCCCACGCGCGTGGCCGACTCGCTCTCCTCGCTGGACACCGCCGGCTCGGCCGAGGCGACCCGTGGCGCGCCTGCGCCGCAAGAGGCCCCGTCCGACCCCGCGCTCCGCCCTCCGCCGCCCGAGCCGGCGCGCGTGCGGGTCACGGCGAAGCCCGAGCCGTACGAGGAGAGGCTCCCCGAGGTGTCCTCGCCGCTGCCGCCTCCCGCGCAGCAGCGCTCCTGGGGCGAGGGCGACGCGGAGGTCGACTCCGCAATGCCGCGCGGGGTGCCGCCCCGGCGCTCCGTCGGCGGCGTCGTGGTGGCCGTGGTGGTCGCGCTGGCGGTGGGGGGCATGGGCGCGTACTACCTGCGGGAGCGCGGAGAGAAGCCGGCGGCGGCGCTCGACGCCAAGGCCGACGCGTTCCTCACGGCGGGAGAGAAGTCCCTCGTGGACGGCGATCTGGAGCGCGCGAAGGAGAACTTCGACAAAGCCAGCGTGCTCGCGGAGAAGAGCCCACGCCTGCTGCTCGACAGCGCGCGGCTCGCCACGGCCCGCGCCGATCTCTCCTGGATCCGGCAGCAGATCCTCGAGCCCGGTGGGGAGCTCGACGGCGCGAAGGCGAGGACGCTCGAGCTCGCGGCGCTGGCCCTCACCGCCTCGGACGCGGCCGTCGCGGCGGCGCCGGACGACCCCGCGGCCATCCGCCTGAAGATCGACGCGCTGCGCGCGGGTGGCCAGATCGACAAGGCCCGGGCGCTCGTCCCCAAGGTCGTCTCGCAGGGCAACCAGGCGGAGTCCGCCTACGTGCTCGCGGCCCTCGACATGACCACGCCCGATCCCGTTTGGAGCACGGTCCTGCAGCGGCTGCGCTCGGCCGCGACCGTCGAGGGAGCGGCGGGCCGCGCGCGCTCCGCGCTCGTGGTCGCGCTCGTCCGCGCGGGCGATCGCGAGGGCGCAAAGGGGGAGGTGACCCGCCTCGAGACCGCGCACGCGAAGCACCCGCTCGTGCCTGCGCTTCGCGCGTTCGTCGAGCGCAAGGCGGCGTCCGCGCCCCCGCCGGCGGCCGCAGCCGACGCGGGCGCGGTCGACGTGAGCGCCCTGAAGGCGCTCTCGGGGGGCGCGCCCACCGACCCCCGCGTGCTCGTGTCGCAGGCCGAGACCGCGCGCGGAAGGGGCAAGCTGTCCGTGGCGAGGCGGCTCTATGAGCTCGCCTTGCAGAAGAACCCCCAAGACTCGGAGGCCCTGACGGGGCTCGCCCACGTCGCGCACGCGGAGCACGACGTCGGCGGCGCGCGCTCGGCGTACCGGAGGGCGCTCGCCGTCAACCCGAGCTACGTCCCGGCGCTCGTCGGGCTCGCCGATCTCGACTGGGAGTCTGGCGATCGCGCCACCGCCCAGAAGAGCTATCGCGACCTCGTCGATCGCTTCCCGGAGAGCGCGTACCCGACGCGCGTCAAGCAGCGCGCGGAGGGCGGCGCGCCACCCGCGCCGACGACCGCGCCGACCACCGCCCCGGAGCCGACGACGTCGCCCACGACACCGACCACGCCCACGACGTCGCCCACCGAGGCGCCGCCGCCACCGCCACCACCAGCGCCCGCGCCTACGACGCCCGCGCCGGGGGACACCCCGTGATGCGCCCGTGGCGCTCGCTCGTGGCCCCCGCCGGCCTGGTCGCCTCGCTGCTGCTGGGCGCGGGCTGCGAGGGCCGCCCGCGCTCAGCGCCCGAGTCGTCGTCGGCGCCCGCCAAGACGTCCGGCCCCTACGTCGCGACGCTCGACATCTCGGACGGGCTCCCGGAGGCCGAGGACACCGGTCTCCTCGGCCTGACTCCTCCAAAGCGCCGATCTTTCTGGGATTTCTTGTCCGCGGTGGAGGCGATCCGCAAGGACAAGAAGGTGAAGGGCGTGTTCGTGCGGTTCGGCAGCGTCAACTTCGGTGCGGCCCGCGCCGAGGAGCTGGGCGACGCGCTGCTCGAGCTCCGTCGCGGGGGGATGCCCATCCATTGCCACGCCGAGAGCCTCAGCAACACCGGCATGATGGCCGCGGCGCAGGCATGTTCGAAGATCACCATCTCGCCCGCCGGGGACGTGGACACCGTCGGCCTCGCGGGGCAGGTGATCTACCTCCGCCGTCTGCTCGTCGATGAGCTCCGGCTCTCGGTGGACATCCTCCAGGTCGGCAAGTTCAAGGGCGCGGAGGAGCCGCTCACGCGTGACGGCCCCAGCGACGAGGCGCGGGCCTCCCTCGAGGGCGTGCTCGCCGACCTCCGCGCAACCTGGCGCGAGACCGCGCGCGCCGGGCGCGAGAAGCCCGGCATCGAGGACACCATCGAGGACGGGCCGTTCTCGCCGAAGGCCGCCGTTGCGCGCGGCCTCGCGGACGCGGTGGGGTACCCCGACGACGCGCTGAAGGACCTCGAGAAGGCGGTCGGCGCGGGCCGGCACAAGGCGCGCTTCGGCGTGGGCGGCGGCTCCGAAGAGGAGGAGGCCCTCGGTGAGCTCGTGAGGGCGCTCGCGGGCGACGGCGCGGCCACGGGCCCGGTCGCCCTGATTCGGGCGGTGGGCAGCATCTCGATGGGCGGCGGCAGCCCGCTCGGCGGGCGCGGGGGCATCACCGAGCACGACCTCTCGAAGCAGCTCGCGACCGTGGAGAAGGACGACGACATCAAGGCGCTCGTCCTTCGCATCGACTCGCCCGGGGGCAGCGCGCTCGCGAGCGACATGCTCTGGCACGATCTCATGCGCATCCGGGCCAAGAAGCCCATCGTCGTGAGCGTGGGCGACATGGCCGCGAGTGGTGGCTACTACCTCGCGTCCACGGGGAACGTGATCTTTGGGGATCCGATGAGCATCGTCGGCTCGATCGGCGTCGTCGGCGGCAAGGTGGGCGTGGGCGGTGCGGTCGAGCGCTTCGGCGTCCGCGCGGTGACCTTCCCGGCCGCCAAAGAGAAGCCCGGGGCCGCGGCCCGCGCGGCCTACCTGTCGTTCTTCAGCACGTGGGACGACGCGACGAAGGCGCGCGTGCTCGAGTCGATGACCGCGGTGTACGAGCTCTTCCTCGCGCGCGTCGCGGAGGGTCGCGGCACCACGCCCGAGAAGATCGCCCCGCACGCGGAGGGCCGCATTTTCTCGGGGCGGGAGGGCAAGCGGCTCGGCCTCGTCGACGAGCTCGGCGGCCTCCGCGCGGCCGTCGCGAGGGCGCGTCAGCTCGCCAAGCTGCCCGACGACGCGCGCGTCAGCGTCGTGGGCGGCCGCTCCACTTTCCTCGACAGCCTCGAGCCGGGCGGCGCCGAGGAGAGCGCCGCCGTCCGCCGGGCGGTCGGGCTCGATCCGGTGACCCTCCTCGCGCGGGTCGCCCCGGAGGCGGCGCCGTTCGTCACGAGCCTGCTCCCCCTGGCCGAGCGCGAGCGCGTGTTGGTGGCCACACCGTTCGCACTTTGGATACGCTAGCGTGCCTCCGCGTATAGGGGCGCGGGCGAGGCGAGGCGAGACGACATGGCGACGCGCGGGGGACAAGGCTTGAGCTCGATCGCGGCGCCGCCCTCGCTGGTCGACCACGCGCGGCGGTTCGCGGTCTCTGCCCCGGCGCTCTCGCGGCGCGCGGGCCCGGTGGCCGCGGAGCACGCGCTGCGCGCGAGGCTGGCGCTCGCGAGGGGCAGCGGGGACACGGCGGCCGAGCGCCACCTCTGCATCGAGCTCGCCGCGCTGCTCGAGGTCGGCGGCTTCGATTTGGGCAGCGCCGCCGCGCTCTACGCGAGGGCGGCCGATCTCGAGCCCGAGGCGAGCGTCCTGCTCGTCCTCGCGTCGCTGGAGGAGAGGCTCGGGCGCGCCGCGCGCGCGGCGGACGCCCTGGAGCGCGCGCTCACCTTGGGGGACGCGCCCGGCGGTTGGCTCCGGCTGGGCTGGCTCCACATTCGAGCCGGCCAGGTCCGCGACGCCGTGCAGGTGCTCGTGCAGGCCGCCGCGACGTCGCAAGAGCCGCGGGTCACGGAGTGGCTCGGCGCGCTGGGGTTCGTCCCGGGCGCGCACGCCTCGTCCGACGACGCCGCCGAGGCCGACATCGACGCCGCGCGCCGCGCGGCCGCCGTGCCCGACGCGACCACGGCGTACGGCACTCCGCTCGAGCTGCAGGAGCTCGCGCGGGCCGCCGCGCTGTCCCGAGCGCCCGGCGTCGAGGCGGCCTTCACGGAGGCCCTCGCGCGCCGCGATCCT
>CAZHGG010000220.1:0-8373 GCA_964531755.1 uncultured Polyangiaceae bacterium | reverse complement strand
CGGCGGCGGCCTCCGCGGCGCCGCGGTAGAGGCGCGTGGTGGCGGCCACGTAGTCGGGCCCCTTCAGGCGACCCTCGATCTTCAGCGACACGACGCCCGCGCGCGCGAGGTCGGGCACGAGCTCGCTCGCCTCGAGGTCCTCGGGGGAGAGGAGGTAGGCCGCGTCGCCGAGCGGCCGCGGCTGGCCATCGACCACGAGGTCGTAGGGCAGGCGGCACGCCTGGGCGCACGCGCCGCGGTTGGCGCTCCGGCCGCCGATGGCCTCGCTCGTGAGGCACTGGCCCGAGTACGCGACGCAGAGGGCGCCGTGCACGAAGACCTCGAGCTCGACGTCGGTCGCGGCGTGGATCTGCTCGATCTCGGCGATCGAGAGCTCCCGGGCCAGCACCACGCGCGTGGCGCCCAGGCTCGCCGCGAGCTCGACGCTCGGCGCGTCGGTGCAGGTCATCTGCGTGGAGGCGTGCACCGCCAACGTGGGCGCGAGCTCGCGAGCGAGGAGCGCGACGGCGAAGTCTTGCACGATGAGCGCGTCGGCCCCCGCGCGCGCCGCGACCGCGATCGCCTCGGCGACGGCGCCAAGCTCCTCGTCGAACGCGAGGGTATTGAGTGTAACATACACGCGTACGCCGCGAGCGTGAGCGAAGGCGACGGCGTCGGCGAGCTCGTCGGGCTGGAAGTTCTTCGCGCGGGCGCGGGCGTTGAGTGCCCCCAGGCCGAGGTACACGGCGTCGGCGCCCGAGAGCACCGCCGCCTCGAGCGACGGGCGATCGCCCGCGGGCGCGAGCACCTCCGGGCGCCCTCGCGCCGCGCCGCTCAAAGGAACCACTCGGCGCGGCAGTCGAGGAAGCTGCGCTCGGCGCCCTCGCAGAGCCGCGCGAGGTGCTCGACGCGCGGCAGCTCGGTCGCGAGCCAATACGCCGAGGCTTGCGCCATTCCGTGGGCGAAGGCGTCGTCCCGGCCGGCGACCGCCGCCTCCATCTTGAGCCACATCCACGAGGTGACCACCACGCCGAGGGCGTCGAGGTAGTCGGTGGCGTGTCCGAGCATGCCCTCGAGGTCCCCCCGCGCCCCGCGCTCTCCGAGTGACCGGGTAAGCTCGAGGACGCGCCCGAGGCCCGCGCGGACGGCGTCGACCCGCTCTCGCGCGACGCCCGCCGCCTCCGCGGCTGCGCAGTCGCCGCCGACGTCCTCGGCGAGCGCGAGCACCGCCGCGCCGCCGCCCGCCATCGCCTTGCGGCCGAGCAGGTCGAGGCTCTGGATGCCGGTCGTCCCCTCGTGGATCGAGTTGAGCTTCTGATCGCGCAGCCAGGCCTCGGGCAGGTACTCGCTCGAGTAGCCGTAGCCGCCGTGCACCTGCAAGGCGAGGGCGTTGGCCTCGAAGCCGCGCTCGGCGGGGAAGGTCTTGGCGATCGGGGTGAGCAGATCGAGGAGCTGCTGCGAGCGCGCGCGCACGAGGGCGTCGGGCGAGTGCTCGGCGAGGTCCGCGTAGCGGGCGGTGACCCCGAGGAGGCAGAACGACGCGTCGACGATCGCCTTCTGCCGGAGCAACATGCGGCGCACGTCGGGGTGGTCGATGAGCGGCACGGGCGGGGCGGTCGGCGGCGCTCCGAGCGGCCTGCCCTGCACGCGGTCGCGCGCGTAGTCGACGGCCGCGTGGTACGCGACGGAGGCGGTCGCCGCGGCGTTCACGCCGATCATGATGCGCGCCTCGTTCATCATCTGGAACATGCAGCGGAGGCCCGCGTTGGGCGGCCCCACGAGCCACCCGCGGCAGTCGTCCGCGTCGCCGAAGGAGAGCGCCAGGCTCGGGATGCCTCGCCAGCCGATCTTGTGGATCAGGCCGGTGACCGTGACGTCGTTCGCGACCACCTTGTCGCCTTCGGCGCGGAGCTTCGGCACCGCGAAGAGCGAGAGCCCCTTGGTCCCCGGCGGCGCGTCCTCGATCCGCGCGAGCACGAGGTGCACGATGTTCTCGGCGAAGCCGTGGTCGCCGCCGGAGATGAAGATCTTCGCCCCGCGGAGGAGGTAGTGCCCCGCCGCGGTCGGGCGCGCCGAGGTGACGATGTCCGCGAGGCTCGAGCCCGCCTGAGGCTCGGTCAGCGCCATGGTGCCGGTCATGCGGCCGTCGTACATGGGGCGCATGTAGGTCTCCTTCAGGTGGTCGTCTCCGAAGGCCTCGATGAGGTGGGCCGCGCCCGCGGTGAGCCCCGCGAAGCCGTACGCGGAGAGGTTGCCCGCCATGAGGTAGGCGGTCGCGAACGTGGCCACGGTGAGCGGGAGCTGCTGCCCGCCCACCGCGTAAGGGCGAGACGCCGCCACGACCCCGGCCTTGGCGAGCGCGTCCCACACCGCGGCCATCTCGGGGTGGACGCGCACCGTGGCCTCCTCGCGCTCGTCGCGCTCGTCCCACAGGCTGCGGCGGCTCTCGAGCGTGGGCGGGCTCGCGTCCATGGCCGGATAGGTGGGCGCGAGCACCTCGCCGCCGAGGCGGCGGCAGGTCGCGAGCCAGGGGTCGAAGGTGTCTCGCCCGTGGTCGGCGAACGCCGGCAGCGCGGTGAGCGCCTCGACGTCGAGCACGCGATAGAGGAGGAGGTTCACGAGCTCGTCCGACACGAGCTTCTGCGACGGGACCGACATGCCGAGCACTATAGTCCCGCCTCGAACGAGCGCGACGCGCCGCGAGGTGCCGGCGCGTGAGGCGCGCGGCGGCCTCGAATACCCGTCGACTTGGCGGATTCGAGGCGCTAGGGGGAGGGCGTGCCTCGGCCGCTCACGCTGCTCCGCAACGCCACGCTCTTCGACCCCGAGGCGCGCGGCGTCGTCGACCTGCTCGTAGGCGGCGGCGCGGTGCTCGCCGTCGGCCCGTCGCTCGACCCGCTCCCCGGCGCGCTCTGCAACACCGTCGACCTCGCCGGCGCGCGTGTGGTCCCTGGGCTCCTCGATCCGCACGTGCACGTCACGGGCGGCGGGGGCGAGTCCGGGCCTTCGTCGCGGGTCCCCCGTGTGGAGAAGAGCGCGCTCGTGCGGGCTGGCGTGACCACCTGCGTGGGCGTGCTGGGCACGGACGGCACCACGCGGACGGCGGCGGAGCTCGTCGCGACCACCCTCGCGCTCCGGGAGGAGGGGCTCTCCGCCTACTGCTGGACTGGCAGCTACGAGCTGCCGCTCGTCACGCTCACGGGCTCGCTCCGCCGCGACGTGGTGTTCGTCGACCCGGTGCTCGGCGCCGGCGAGATCGCCATCAGCGATCACCGCTCCTCGCAGCCCACGCTCGCGGAGCTGGCCAGGCTCGCCGCCGACTGCCACGTCGCGGGCCTCATGAGCGGCAAGGCGGGCGTGCTCCACCTGCACCTGGGCGACGGCCCCCGCGGGCTGTCGCTGGTGCGCGAGCTGCTCGACACGACCGAGCTGCCCCCGCGCGTGCTCTACCCCACGCACGTGAACCGCAAGCGCAGGCTCTTCGACGAGGCCGTCGAGCTCGCGCGCCGCGGGTGCACCGTCGACGTCACCGCGTTCCCGGTGGAGGACGGCGAGGACGCGTACTCCGCCGCCGACGCGGTCGCGCGCTACTTCGCGAGCGGCGCCCCGCGCGACAAGCTCACCGTGAGCTCCGACGGCGGCGGCTGCCTCCCCACGTACGACCCGCAGGGCACGCTGCTGGCCATGGACGTGGGCCGCTCCGCCGCGCTGGGCGAGACGCTGGCGGCGCTGCTCGACCGCGGGGTCCCCCTCGCCGACGCGCTGCCACCCTTCACGCGCAATATCGCGATATTGCTCAAGTTGTCGCGCAAGGGACACCTCCGTCCAGGCGCGGACGCCGATCTCGTCGTGCTTGACGACGCGCACCGCATACGCGACGTCATGGCCCGCGGCACCTTCCTCCTCCGCGACGGCGCCCTCACGACGCACGGAACCGGGACGTTCGAGCCCCAGACAGCGAAATGAAGCCATGAGCCCAGCGAAGATCGAAGGCGACAGAAAGCGCGGCATGATCGTGCCGATCGGCGGCGCGGAGGACAAGGAGGGCACGACCGACATCCTCCGGCACTTCCTCGAGGTGTCCGGCGGCACCCGCGCGCGGATCGTGATCATCCCCACCGCGTCGAGCCTCGAGGAGACCGGGCGGCGCTACGAGAAGCTCTTTCGCAGGCTGGGGGCGGACGAGGCCAAGTCGCTGCCGATCGCCACGCGCGACGACGCGAGCAAGCGCGAGTGGCTCGACTACCTCGAGAAGGGCACGGGCATTTTCGTGACGGGCGGAAACCAGCTCCGCCTGACGACCATCCTCGGCGGCACGCCCGTGGCCCGCGCGATCCGCAAGGCCAACGCGCACGGCGTGACCGTTGGCGGCACGAGCGCGGGCGCGGCGATCCTCAGCGAGCACATGATCGCGTACGGCGCCGAGGGCAACACGCCCCACGCCGGCGCGGTGACGCTCGTGCCTGGCTTCGGGCTCACGAACCGCATCATGATCGACCAGCACTTCCGCCAGCGAGACCGCCTCGGGCGGCTGCTGACGGCGCTCGCGTACAACCCCTTCGCCGTGGGCGTGGGGCTCGACGAGGACACGGCGGCGTTCATCGATCACAACAAGCTGCTCACGGTGGTCGGCGCAGGCGCCATCACCATCGTCGACGCCTCGGAGCTCGAGCACTCGTCGATCGCCGAGGTGAAGGAGGGCAAGCCCGTGACGATGACGAACGTGCGCCTCCACATCCTGGTGGCGGGCTGCTCCTTCGACCTCAACACCCACAAGGCGTCGCCCAAGCCTCGCTGAGCGGGTTCGCCGCGCTCGGCAGAGTCAGCCCTCGGAGGCGCGCTTGACGGCGTCGAGCACCGCGAACGCGGCGCCCGGGTAGACGCCGAGCTGGATCTCGGGGTGGTTTCGCAAGAACACGGTGACGAGCCAGCCGAGCGAGCGGGCGTCGAAGCCGATCGTGACCTGGAGAAGCGTGGTCTCATGGGCCGCGCCGTCGGCCAAGTCGAAGCGAAAGCGAATGTCGCGCGGCTCCCCCGAGAGGTACGAGAGCTCGACCCACTCGCGCTCCTCCTCGCGGTGCCGCAGCTCGAAGCCGAACTTGGTCGAGAAGAACGCGATCTTGAAGCGGAGCTGCATCGCCACACGGTCGCCGTCCACCTCGACCTTGTGGACCATCGGGAGGCGCGACGGGAAATGCGACACGTCTCGGATCATCTCCCACACGCGCGCGCGAGGCGCCTCGACGCGCGTGGCCGCGACCGCGAGATCGAGCGCCCCGCCGCCGCTCGCGCGGAGGACGAGGAGGTGCCCGTCGGCCCGCTCGACGGCCTCGGGCGCGAAGGCGAAGCGGGGCGGTGAGGCGCTCATGCGAGGCACTCTACCGGAACGCGCGCGCGCGGCTCAGGCTCAGGCGCGGAGCGACGCGTCGGGAGGCGTGCGCATCATCGCGACCGCGAGCGCGCCGGTCCACACGAAGAACGCGACGAAGCCGAGGAAGGTCGCCGGCCCGCCGGCCGCGAGCCACGGGGGCGCGTCGAACAGCGCTCCGACGCTCATGAGGAGCGCGAGCGCGGCGACCGCCCCGCTGAGCTTGACGACCCAGCGCGGGAGCGCGCCAGTGGCGGCGACGGCCCAGGCCACCGCGAGGAGCATCGGCAGGGCCGCCAGCCCGTCGAGCGCGAACCACACGGAGGTCAGCGTGCCCATCGCGAGAGCGGCCTGCGGCGCGCGGGGATCGAGGAGGAAAGGCATCACCTGGAACGCGACCAGCGAGCAGGCGAACACGGCGTAGGTGAACGTCCCGCTCGTGAGCACGAACCCCGAAAGCCACGGGAACGCGCCCTCGCGCGCGCGGGTCCGGGCGGCGAGGACGGCGAGCTGCACGAAGCCCGGGATGAACGCGGCGATCCCCAGGTAGTTGCCCACCAGGAAGCCCACGCGGTGCGCGGCGTACCACGCCGCGAACGCCTCGCCGCTCGCGCCGAGCGACGCGGGGGGCGTGGCCGGCGCCGCGACGAGCGGGACCACCACGAGCGACAGCGCCGAGAACACGAGCCCGCAGAGGCCACCCACGCGCGACGCGCGACGTTCGTCCATCGGGCGATGATGCCACGGTCTCGCCGCCGCCGTGGACCGACCTGACCGCCAGGGCCGTTGACCCGCGCGCCCGCGGGTGGTGTGGTCGGGCCATGTCCGACCCGTTCCCTCCCGCGCTGCGCCACGGCGAGCTCGAGGAGCCGCTCCCCGGCGTCTTCTTCGTCACAGGCACGCTCGCGATGAACGCCGCGATGCGGTTCAGCCGGAACATGACGGTCGTGCGAGAGGGCGAGCGGCTCGTGTTGCTGAACACCCTCCGCCTGTCGCCCGCCGGGCTCGACGCGCTCGACGCGCTCGGGAAGGTCACCGACGTGGTCCGCCTGGCGGGCTTCCACGGCATGGACGACCGCTTCTACAAGGACCGCTACGGCGCCAAGGTGTGGGCGATCCGCGGCCAGCGCTACAGGAAGGCGTTCGAGACCCAGGGGCCGCCCTACTTCGAGCCCGACCTGGAGGTGGGCCCGGGCGACGCCCTGCCCCTCGAGGGCGCCTCGCTGCATGTGTTCTCGTGCACGCCGCCCGAGGCCATCTTGGTGCTCCCGCGCCACGGCGGGATCGCGATCACGGGCGACAGCCTCCAGAACTGGGCGACGACCGACCGCTACTTCAGCCTGCCGGCGAAGGTGGCGATGAAGCTCATGGGCTTCATCAAGCCGCACAACATCGGGCCAGGCTGGGCGAAGGCGGCCAAGCCCGCCGCGGCGGAGCTCCGCGCCGTGCTCGACCTCGAGTTCGAGCACCTCCTGCCCGCGCACGGAGCGGCCGTCCTCGGCGGCGCGAAGGCCTCCTACCGGCCGGTGATCGAGGCGTTCGGTCGCTGAGTCGACCTACTTGGTGATGCGGCCCAGGTCGACGTACGCCCGGTCCACCATCACCACGTAGGGGCGCTCCTCGAAGGTGAGCCCGCCGTCGCCGTCGTGATCGATGATCTGCAGCTTGCCCATCCCGTAGCCCATCGGCCCTCGCGCGAAGTAGTGGGCCTCCAGCCTGTAGGGGTACGCGCGCGCCTCGCGCTTGGCGCGGATGGTGAAGCACTCGGGGCCGTACCCGGTGGTGACGTCGGCGTAGAGGCTCCCGCCCGAGGGCAGCGTGCGGCTGCCGTAGTAGGCGTGCCCGCCCTGGCCGTCGCGGATGTGGAAGTCCACGTCGTTCGCGTCGGTCTCCCAGTTGAGGACGAAGCGCAGGCTCGGCGCGTTCTCCACCGTGCCGTGCGCGTCGAGCAGGCGCTTGCCGATCTCCTCGCGGCGGCTCGGCTCGGCCTTCTGCCACGCGGCCGCGATGAGGCCCAGGTCCTCGGCGAGGATCTGCTTGACCCCCGCGAAGCGGCCCGGCGGGTAGTCCCGCGCGAGCCCCTTGGCGCACGCCTCGAAGGCGGCCTCGAAGCGCCGCTGCTTCAGCAGCGCGAACGCGAGCAGGCGGTGCCCTGCGGGGTGATCGGGGCGCTGCTCCACGGCCTTCGCGTAGGTGTCCGCGGCGAGGGCCAGACTCGAGGGATCGCCCAGGCGCTCGAGCCGCGCGCCGGCGAACCTGCGCGAGTCGGCCCGGAAGCCGAAGAGGTCGATGACGCTGCCGTACGAGCGCGCCGCCTGCGAGCGATCGCCCGCCTTCTCCGCGGTCTCTCCGAGGGCCACGAGCGCGAGGACGTCGGTCGGGGCGCTGGCCTGCCAGGTGAGCGCGCGATCGCGTGCATCTTGCACCTTTCCCTCGGCGAGCGCCGCCATGACGTCCTTGAACTTGCCCTCGTAGGGCGGCGTCCCGCCGACGGAGCTCTCCGAGGTGTCGACGCGGGGGAGCCCGGGCGGGGCGTGGCCCGGGGCGCGCGTCCAGCGCACCGGCGGGATGGGCGGCAGCGCGCGACCGCCCTCCACCGCGAGGTTCACGGCGTACGTCACCGTGACGATGCCGCCCTGCGGCTGGGGGAACGAGAGGTTCTGCACGGCCCGCTGGAGGCACGTGCGCACCTCGGCGTTGGGGAAGCGCGCCGCCGCGGCCGAGACGGCGCCGCCCCGATCGATGACGAGGCGCAGCTCGGCGGCGCCCGACAGGCCCGGATCGCTCTGCAGCCCGCGCTCGTAGCACAGGCGGAAGCGGCCGAAGTTCTGCCGGACGATGCGGTGGATGACCTCGGGCGGGAGGCTCCCGCGCACCTCGGTGGGGCCGCCCCGGAGCGTGGGCCGCTTGGTCTCATGCGCGCCGCTCAGCCGCCCAACCCCCGCGCCGAAGCCCGCCGTCGAGGGGGCGCCGCCCGCGCCGTGCCCCAGCGTGCCGATGCCGCCGAGGCCGACCCCGGCGCCGCG
>CAZHGG010000219.1:0-8389 GCA_964531755.1 uncultured Polyangiaceae bacterium | reverse complement strand
AGCCCGGCCGAGAGCGCTTGACACCGAGGCTCGCGCCAGCTACGAACAGCGCCCCCGTGAGGTGCGCGCCGCGAGCGGCGAGTCGCCGAGCGCTCACCCAGAAGAGGAATCCATGGTTTCGTCCACCCAGCAGTTCGAGCGTATTCGCAAGCGGAAGGCCACCACCAACGGCAAGCGAAACAAGCGCGAGCGCCGCGCGGCGGGCACGCCCGCGTTCGCGATCCACCCGGCCGGCTACGACGCCACCGCCGCCGACGCGAAGCCGGCCCCGAAGGCCTGAGCCCGAGTCCGCGCACGCCGCCGGGCGCTCCCCTCTCGGGGACGCCCGGTTTGGCATTTTTGTGGCGCGTCAGGCCAGGGCCACGCCTACCCCGTACGCGGCGAGCGCGACGAGCCAGGCGATCGCCATCGCGCCGTCGCCCGTCTCCCACGCGTAGAACGGCGCGAGCGGCGGCACGAGCAGCGCGAGCACGCCGCGCCCCGTGGAGGCCCGCGCGAGGCGCGCGGACACGAGCACGTGCACACACGCGAGGACGATCAGCGCGACGAGCAGGTAGATCCCGAGCGCCCGCTCGTTCAGGTGCATGCCGTACTCCCTTCGCTCTCGTGGACTGGGCACACCGCTCGCCGGCCGCTTGCTCGCGGGGTCATGACGCGGCCTCGGCGGCGGCGGGGGCGCGCACGAGCTTGCTCCAGCGCAGCGCGCTGCCGACAAGGATCGCCACGATGAAGGCGAGGAGCGTGGCCGTGAAGGCGATGTTCACCAGCGCGCGCCCGCGGAGCTCGGCGCTCGCGAGCATGGGCACATACAGCACGCGGATGCTCTCGACGCCCGCCGCGAGCGTTGTCGAACCCACGAAGCAGAGCGGAAGGAACGTGACGAGCGCGTAGCGCTTGCGGGGCGCCTCGCGCAGCAGGATCGTGGTCGCCACGGCGAGCGCCGTGCACGCGAGCAGCTGGTTGGCGACGCCGAACATGGGCCAGAGGGTCTGGATGTTGCCGGTCAGGATGAAGTAGGTCCACCCGCCGACGATGAGGCCCGTCGAGACCACCGCCCCCGTCTTGCTCGTGGAGGCGCCGAGCTCCGGCTTCGCGCGCCCGAGGAACTCCTGCATGAGGAAGCGCCCGATGCGCGTGCCGGTGTCGATGGTCGTGAGCACGAACAGCGCCTCGAACATGATCGCGAAGTGGTACCAGTACGAGACGAGGCGGTTCATGCCGGGCAGGCCCGCGAACACACGCGCCATCCCCACCGCGAGCGACACCGCGCCCCCCGTGCGCGCGGCGACGACCTCGTCCGCCTCGCGCGAGAGCGCCGGGAGGTCCTTCACCGTGAGCCCGAGGCGGGCGAAGTCGGCGTCCTCGAGGCTGGTCGCCCGCGGCGCCTTCGGGTCCACGCCGTAGCCGAGCGCGGCCAGCGCGGGGCTCGACAGCGCGAGGGCCTTCGACGCGGAGACGCGCCGCCCCGCGAGGACGTCGAGCGGGAGCGGCGCGCCGTCCTTCGAGCCGAGCAGCTCCCAGTCGTGTTTGCCGAACGCGGCCTGCGCGCGGGCGAGGTCCTCCCGGCTCCGCGCGAGGCCCGCGCCGTGGGACTCCTGGCTCGCGACCACGGCGACCTGCGGGTCGGTGTTGATGGCCACATAGTCCTCTTGGGGCATCGCGCAGGCCGCGATGAGGGCCGTGATGCCCACGAGCCCTTCCATGAGCATGGCGCCGTACCCGATCGCCCTCGTGTCGCGCTCCTTGTCGACCATCTTCGGCGTGGTGCCGCTCGCCACGAGGGCGTGGAAGCCGCTGATCGCGCCGCACGCGATGGTGATGAAGATGAACGGAAAGAGCGGACCCTTGACCACGGGCCCGCCACCGTGGATGGCGGCGGTGACGCCGGGCATCTTGATCTCGGGGTTCACCACGACGACGCCGACCACGAGCAGCGCGATGGTGCCGAGCTTGAGGTAGCTCGAAAGGTAGTCGCGCGGGCAGAGGAGCATCCACACGGGCAGCACGCTCGCGACGAAGCCGTACGCCGCCATGGCGAGGGTGAGGGTCGTCTTGGAGAGCTTCAGGTGCTCCGCGTACGACGAGTCACCGACGACCTTGCCGAGCCAGAGCGCCACGAAGAGCAGGGCGACGCCGAACACCGACGCCTCCCGCACGCCGCGGGCCGAGCCGGCGCGCACCTTGTGGATGTAGAGGCCCATGGCGAGGGCAATAGGGACGGACGAGCCCACGGTGAAGACGCCCCAGGCACTCTCCGCGAGCGCGCCCACGACGACGTTGCCGAGCCCCGCGAGGGCGATGACCACGATGAACAGAATGCCGAGCGCCGTGACCACGCCGAGCCCTGGGCCGAGCTCCTCGCGCGCGATCTCCGCGAGCGAGCGCCCGCCTCGCCGCACGCTCGCGACGAGGATGACGAAGTCGTGCACCGCGCCGGCCACGCACACGCCAACCAGGATCCAAAGGTACCCCGGGAAGAAGCCGAACTGCGCGGCGAGCACGGGGCCGATGAGCGGACCAGCGCCGGTGATCGCCGCGAAGTGGTGCCCGAAGAGCACGACGCGGTGGGTCGGGTGGAAGTTCTGGCCGTCGCCGCGCGTGTGGGCCGGCGTGGGCCGCGCGTCGTCGAGGCAGAGCACCTTCGCGGCGAGGAACGCCGAGTAGTAGCGGTAGGCGATGGCGAGCACCGCCAGCGCACCGAGCATGAAGACGGCGGCGTGCATGGGGCCGAGAAATACCACGCGGAGCGCGCGCGCGGGCTGCGGGAGGCTTTGACGAACGCCCTGGGCCTTGCGAAGCTCACGGGATGCGTCATGTCCACGCGCCCACGGCGGCCCTCGCCGCGGGCCTCGCGCTCTCGCTCGCGCTCACGGTCCCCATGGCGCACGGCGACGACAAGCCGCGCACGATCGCGACGAGCGAGATCCGCGAGGGCATGAAGGGTTACGGCCTGACGGTCTTCAAGGGCACGACGCCCGAGCGCTTCGACGTGGAGGTGGTGGGCGTGCTCCACAACTTCCGCCCCTCGCAGGAGCTCATCCTTGTGAAGACGCCGCACCCGCGGCTCAACGTCACCAAGAACGTGCGCGGGATGAGCGGCAGCCCCATCTACCTCGACGGCCGGCTCGCGGGCGCCTACGCCTACAGCTGGGCGATGTTCCAGGTGGAGCCCGTGGCGGGCGTGACGCCCATCGCGCCCATGCTGGCCGAGCTCCGCCGACCCATCCCGCCCGGGTTCTGGCCCCTCGAGGGGCAAGGGCCGCTCCCTCGGGCGGCCGGCCCCGCGCCGCGGCCGCGCGCCGAGCTCGATCGGTCCGCCGTCGAGTACCAGGGCGAGCCGGGCCGGTACGATCTCTCGAAGCACGCCACGCAGATGCACGCCCGCTTCGCGCCCGATCCCTCGCGACCGCTCCGCCCCGCGGCGACGCCGCTGATGCTCGGGGGCGTGGGCGATCGCACGGCGGCCAGCCTGCGCGGCGTGTTCGGCCCGCTCGGCCTCGAGCCCATGCAGGCGGGCGGCGGCGCGGCCACGGTCGATCCAGCGGCGCCACAGCACTTCGTCGACGGCGGCTCGCTCGGCGTCGTCCTGGTGAGCGGCGACGTCTCGATGATGGGCCTCGGCACGGTCACGCACGTGGAGGGCTCGCGCGCCGTGGGGTTCGGGCACCCGATGATGGAGTCGGGCACCACCGCGCTGCCCACCGCGCTCGCGCGCGTGCTGTGGATCTTCGCGAGCGATCAGCACTCGTCGAAGATCGGCGAGATCATCCGCCCCCTCGGCACCCTCGTGCAGGACCGCATGAGCTCGGTCGTGCTGGACGAGCGGGTCGCTCCGCCGATCTTCCCGCTGTCGGTCGAGCTCCGCGGCGCCGTCGGCGCGCCGAAGACCTCGTGGCGCACGCAGGTCGCCGAGGACCGCTTCATGAGCCCTCAGCTCGCGGCCGCGGTGTACGGGTCGGTCATCGAGGCGAGCACCAACGAGAAGCGCGACGTCACATGGAAGCTCACCTCGCGCGTGACGGTGCGCGGCCGCGGGGCGCTCGAGCTCGAGGATTTCGGCGTGTCGTCCGGGGCCATGCCCGACGGCGGCGACTTCCGCAGCGCGCGCGTCGTGCGCTTCCTCGGCGACGTGCTCAACAACCCCTGGGAGCGCGCGTCGATCGAGCGCGTCGAGAGCACGTTCTCCGTCGAGTACACGCACGACATTTGGCGGCTGCGCGGCGCGGAGGTGCTCGACCCTGTGGTGGACGCGGGGCGCGCGGCCCGCGTCCGCGTGCGCCTGCAGCCCAACTACGGCCCCGAGGTCACGCGCGTGCTCGAGGTGCCCATGCGCGCCGACCTGGCCGGCAAGGACGTGACCCTGGAGATCGCCCCGGGCTACAGCCTCGCGCCGGACGTGGCGGCGCCGCGCAACCTCGGCGATCTCATCGCGAACGCGGGCCGCCAACACCTCTTGCCGCGCTCGCTGGTCGTCCAATACCTCATCGCCGCCCCAGGCGTGGCGTTCGAGGGGCACGTGGCGCCGGAGCTGCCTGGCTTCGCGCTCGACCTTCTGCGGCCCCAGTCGAGCAACGCAGGGCCCGACGCCCTCACGTCGTACGCGCGCACCGTCTTCCCCACCGAGAAGTACGTGGAGGGCGGCGAGCGCGTGAAGCTCAGCGTCCGGCCCGTGCTCCGGTAGCGCCCGGCGCGGCGCTTCGTGGCGCGCGGCCCGCAGAGCCCGTGTAGACTCCCGGGATGCTCGCACCCTCTTGGCGGCTCGTCGCGTCGAAGCTCGCGCGCGCGCACCGCGCCGGTCGCCCGCCCACCCTCCGCACCCTGGCCGCGGTCGGCTTGCTCGCCGCGGCCACGCTCCCGACCCGCGACGCCGGCGCCGTGGGCACGCGCTCCTTCGTGCTCGACAGCCTCGAGCACCTCTCGGGCGGCGACCTGAAGGGCGTCAGCGTGGGGTCGGATGGGCAGGTGCGCGCGGGGCTCACGCTGGGGGCCGCGCCGCTGGGCGCCGACGCGCAGGCCACCTTCGCGGCCCTCGCGCTGCGCGACGGGAGCGTGCTCGTGGGTACGAGCCCGCGCGGCAAGATCCTCCGCGTGGTGGGGGACACCGCGCAGCCCTACGCCGACACCGAGGCGCTCGCGGTGACGGCGCTCGCCGAGCTGCGCGACGGCTCGGTCATCGCCGCCACCATCCCGGACGGAAAGCTCTTCAAGGTGACCCGCGGCAAGGTCACGCCGTTCGCGACGCTGCCGGGAGCGAGCTACGCGTGGGCCTTGGCGGTCGACGCGGCGGGCACGTCGGTCTACGTCGCGGCGGGCGGCCCCGAGGGGAAGGTGTTCCGCGTCAGCGCCGCCGGGCAGGTCGAGGTCTATTTCAAGAGCACGGAGGCGCACATCGTGTCGGTCGCCGTCGGCAAGCGCGGCGAGGTCTTCGCGGGCTCTAGCGGAAAAGGTCTCATTTATTCGATCAAAGGGCCCGGCCGCGCCGAGGTGCTGTACGAGCCGGGCGGTCAGGAGGTGAAGGCCCTCGCCGTGGCCGCCGATGGCTCGCTGTTCGCGGTCGCGAACGAGTACAGCTCGCCGCCGGAGCCGCCACGCAGGAACCCCGTCGCCGCGGGTCGCCAGGCGGCCGGGCCCACGTCGGGCGCGCGCCCGAAGCCGGGCAAGGGCACGCTGTACAAGATCGACCCGGCGGGCCGCCCCGAGAAGCTCATGGGGCACAGCGAGTTCCACTACGCCTCGCTCTCGCTCGACGAGCGCGGCCGCCCGCACGTCGGCACCGGCGCCGAAGGCCGCGTCTACACCGTCGACGACGCGCACGTCGTCACCCTCGAGGCCGACACCGACGAGCGCCAGGTCACCGCGCTCTCTCTCAGCGGCGGGCGCGGGTTCCTCGTCTCGAGCGATCCGCCCGTGCTCCACCGCGTGCTCGGCCAGGGGGGGGGCGACGCGGTGTGGACGAGCAAGGCGCTCGACGCGGGGCTCCGCGCGCGCTTCGGCCGCGTGACGTGGCACGGCGGCGGCCGCCTCGAGCTCGCCACGCGGTCTGGCAACACTCAGACGCCCGACGAGACCTGGAGCCCCTGGAGCGCGGCGCAGACCGCGGCGTTCACGGTCGCGAGCCCGCCCGCCCGGTTCGTGCAGGTGCGGGCGCGCTTCACCGACCCGCGCGCGACCCTCGAGGACCTCCACGTCGCCTTCGTGACCCAGAACCTC
Organism: uncultured Polyangiaceae bacterium; assembly: GCA_964531755.1. Lineage (GTDB taxonomy): Bacteria > Myxococcota_A > Polyangia > Polyangiales > Polyangiaceae > JAAFHV01. Next base: position 2,179 of record CAZHGG010000219.1, on the reverse strand, counting down.
CGCCCCGTGGTGCTGGAGGTGAACGCCGCCTCGAAGTCGCCGCCACCCAAGGAGCCGCGCTCGGGCGTGCCGCCCACCGGCGGCGAGCCCCCGAAGCACGACCCGAAGCTCAAGATCTCCTGGCGCGTGGACAACCTCGACGCCGATCCGCTGCGCTACCGCGTGAGCTTCCGACGAGACGGGACGACCGCCAGCTACCCGCTCACCCAGCCGAGCGAGGTCCTCACCAAGACCGAATACGAGTGGGACACGCAGGCGCTGCCCGAGGGGCGCTACCGCGTCGCCGTCGAGGCCAGCGACGAGCTCGCGAACGGGCCGCGCGACACCCTGCGCCACTCCAACGAGAGCGGCGTGGTGATCGTCGACAACACGCCGCCGCAGCTGAACGACCTCGCGCTCGTGGGGCGACGGCTGCGCGCTCGCGCGACCGACACGGTCTCGAACATCGCGAGGGTCGAGGTGGCGATCGACGGCGACACGGTCTTCCGGCCGCTCGGCGCCGCGGACGGCGTCTTCGACTCGCTCAGCGAGAGCGTCGACGACGACGTGTCGCCCCTCGTGCCTCCGGGCCGGCACGTGGTGACGGTGCGCGCGTACGACGCGGCCGGAAACGCCGCGAGCCGCGAGCTCGAGGCGAAATGACCGGACGCGGTTGACGCGGCCTGACGCGGCCCGTCGCGGGCCCCCCGACCTCGCCGCGCGACAGCGAAGTCATGCGTCGCGCCCAAGCGCGTCGAGCCGGTCCGCAGCAATTGGCCAAAGACCTTGCGGTATTCTACACTTACGGGGTTGTCCGGCGGGGGCTCGACTTCGGCACGCCACATGAATAGGAACCCTTGACCCGCATGAGCGACTCCCGCCCGACCGCCCCGCTCCGCCGCCCTGCGCAGAGGCCGCGCAGCACGCTGCTGGGCGCGCTCCTCTCGGCGGCCGTGACGGCCGGCATCTGGGCGTCGGCGCCCGCCTGCTCCGTGTTCCCTCAGAGCGACTTCCGCGCCGACGGCGAGACGCCGCCGCCCGAGGAGATCCCCACGGGCTCGGCCTCCGCGAGCGACGCCCAGGTGCCCGACACGGCGCCGCCGCCGGCGCAGTACCGCGGCAACCCGCTCTGCCGTTCCAAGAAGGAGCAGAGCTGCTGGCCTGACGACGGGGTCGCCGGGTGTGGCGCCGCGGACGCGGGCTCCAAGGGCGACGCGGGGCCGCAAGAGAGGGCCCTGACGTGCCGCGTGCACCAGGACGGCCCCGTGTGCACGGCGGTGGGCGCCCTCGCCGACGGCGCGACCTGCACGCGCTCGACCGAGTGCGGGGCGGGCTCGGACTGCGCGCTCCGCGCCGACGGCACCGGTCAATGCCGCCCGTACTGCTGCGGCGGGTCGTGCGAGAAGATCGGCTCGCCTGCCGGCGGCGCGACGTTCTGCGACGTCGCCCAGCTCGCGGAGGAGTCGAAGCTGAAGGTGCCCGTCTGCGTGCCCGTGCGCGCGTGCAAGCTGCTGAGCGCGGGCGAGTGCAAGGTGGGCGAGACGTGCGCCGTCGTCACCGACACGGGCATGACGAGCTGCGTCCCCACGGGGCCCGCCCAGGTCGGCGAGGCGTGCGACGAGGCGCGGTGCACCACGGGGCTGAACTGCCTCGGGCGCCCCGGCGCGCGCCGGTGCTTCCAGCTCTGCCGCGTGGGCCAAGCCGCGTGTGGCGCGAGCCTCCAATGCAAGACGAGCTCGCTCATCGGCGACGCGGCGTTCGGCATCTGCCAGCCCCCCTGAGGGCGACGGCTGGGGCCAGCCTCGGGACGTCCCGGACACCCGCTCCGACGAGAAGCCAGGCGTGGTCGACCCGCCCGCGCAGTGGCACGCGCCGTGCGTACCCGGAGGCGGGAGAGGCCAAGCCGGGAGGGCGCATGAGGGAGACCACGCAGCAGAGGGAGCCCGCGCGGGCGCGCGAGGGGCGCGCGGCGACGCGGGCGTGGCGCGAGCTCCGGCGCCGGGAGGTCGACGGCCTCTCGGACGCAGAGGCGCTCGCGGGCGTGCTCGGCGGGGCGCGCGCGATCGAGCGGGCGGCGCGGCTCCTCGAGGAGCGGGGGGGCCTCGCGAGCCTCCCCCGGCGCGGGGTGGGGGGCGCCGCCACGGCGCCCAGCGCGCGCCCGGCGGGGCGCCGCGCGGGGTGGCTCGCGCGCGGTCGCCGC
>CAZHGG010000218.1:0-8402 GCA_964531755.1 uncultured Polyangiaceae bacterium | reverse complement strand
CGCCGCCGCCGCCGCCGCCGTCGCGCGAGAGCCTCCGCCAGCCGGACCCTCCCGCGCCCGATCTCGACGACGACGACGACGAGAAGACCGCGATCGCCGCGCGTCCGATCTTCGCGCCTCCCCGGCCCGCGCCCCGGCCTCAGGTCGCGGCGAGCCCGACGGCCTTCGCCTCGCGCCCGGAGCAGTCCGCCCCGGTCGACCTCGGCGAGGTCGAGATCGAAGAAGAGGGCGTCGCCGACGCGGAGCGCGCGCTCGGGGCGGTCACCGACTTCCGGCTCGCCGAGGCCGCCCTGAAGCGGGGCGACATCCCGTCGGCCGAGGTGCTCGCGGAGAAGGCCGTCGAGGGCGATCCCTCCCAGGCCGAGTACCGCGCGCTGCTCACTTGGGTGCGCTCGCAGAGCCGCCCCAACGAGGCGCTCGAGTTCGTGGGCGAGTTCGATCTCATCATCGCCGACGATCCCGTGTGCGAGCGCGCCCACTTCTACCGCGGCAAGCTGCTGAAGGCGCTCGGCCGGCAGATGGACGCGCTGGCGGCGTTCGAGGACGTCCTCGCGCTCAACCCCGAGCACCGCGGCGCCTCCATCGAGGTGCGCGTCCTGCGCGCACGCCGCTAGGTGCGGCCCGGCCGGCCCGCCTGCCCGCCCTGCTAGTGATTCCTGCAACAAGCGTGGGTTCAGGGGCATGGTTGAAAGAGGAGCGCGGGGGTGCTCCTTTTTCGGTGCCGGTGGGAGGAGCGTTGCTGTTCGAGGGGGCTCGAGGAGTTCTCGCGCGGCTCCGGTCGTGACGGCGTCTCATGACCGGCCATCGCGCGGAACGGCGCCGAGTTTGAGGAGAGCCCCTCCGGCGCCGAAAAAGGGGCACTCCCGCGCGCCGGTGTGGACCCGCGTCGATCGAGCGCTCGGCCCCGCGGCCGGCGCGTGCACACGTACCCGACCTCTGAGAGGATCCAGGACTAGGGGGCCTGCTGGAGCATCGCGGTCCGATAGCCCTGCACGAGCGCGGCGCGCACCTGCTCGAGTCGTACTGTGCCGCCCGCGCCCGCGCCCGAGCTCGGTCGGGCGAGCGCCGACAGCTCCCGTTGGGCGGCCCACGTGCTGCTCGGCGGGAGCCCGAGCGCGCTCCGGAACGCCTCGCCCAGCGCCTCCGCCGTGGGGAAGCGGTCGCTGGGCTGCTTGGCCAGCGCCCGGGCGAAGAGCTCGTCGAGCACCCGCGGCGCCTGCGGCAGGTACGCGCGCAGCCGAGGTGGGGGCGCCTCCACTTGGTCGCGGCGCACCTCGTATTCGGTGCGGTCTGTGGTGGGGAAGGGGAGCACGCCGGTGAGGGTCTCGAAGAGCACGATCGCCGCCGAGTAGAGATCGCTGCGGCCGTCGAGGGGCTGCCCCAACACCTGCTCCGGTGACATGTAGGCGCCCGTGCCGGGCGCGGTCTTCGCCTCCTCCTCCGTGGGAGCGGTCACGCGGGCGATGCCGAAATCGGTGAGCTTCACGATCCCGTCGTTGCGGAGCAGCAGGTTCGCCGGCTTCACGTCGCGGTGGACGATGTCGAGGGCGTGCGTCGCGCTGAGCGCGCCGAGCAGCTGCTCGAAGTAATACCAGGCGCGCCGGAACGGGACGCCCGGCAGCGCACCTGGGCCCGCCAGGCGCGCCCGCGCGACGTGGCGGACGATCACGTCCTCGAGCGTGGAGCCCTCGACGTACTCGAGCACCAGCGTGAGGGTCGCGCCTCCGCTCGAGGCGGGCCCCGACTCCGCCGAGGGCACCCACTCGAACAGCTCGTGGAACGCGACGACGTTGGGGTGGGAGAGCCGCCGCAGGGCCTCGGCCTCGCGGAGGAAGAACGTCTGGAACTGGGCCTGGAGGCTCCCCTGATGGCGGAGCTGCTTCAGCGCAAGAAGCTGGGGTGGCTTGCCGGCGTGGGGGCCGTCGGGCGCGAAGAAGAGCCACGCGCGCCACACGACGCCCATCGCCCCCGCCCCGAGGCGGGCGTCCACCACGTAGGTCCCGAAGCCTCGGTCGATGCGCGTCCCGGGCCCGACGCCCGCGCTGCGCCGCCGCTGAAGCGAGCGGCACTGGGGGCACACCGCCGTGCCTGGGGCGAGCGGCGTCTGGCAGCGAGCGCAGTTCACCGCGCAATTTTAGCGCCTCTGCGCGGCGGCCACCGGGCAATCGTCGAATTTGGCGCCCGCGCCTGGCCTCCGCCATGACCGACGCTACATTTATGTAATGGTTCCGCATTCGGGAGACGATGGCCTGCCGAGCGACGCCCCGGGCGAGCCGTCCGCCCCGTCCGCGCCCGCGCGACGGTCGCCGGCCCCCGACTTCCGCTACGTGGCGCTCATGCCCTACACCTCGCGCGGCGCCTGGCCGCTCCTGCTCGCCGGGTCGGCGGCGAGCCTCGGCCTCGCGCTCGCCGCGGGCGGCGGCGTGCGCCTGGTCGCCGCGCTGGCCGTGGGTGGGCTGTCGGGTCTCCTGCTCAGCGGGGCGGGGAGCGCGCGCGCGCCCGCTGGCGATCAGACGTCGTTCGCCCTCGTGCCGTGGGGCGTGCTGGTCGAGGCTCACGACGGGCTGCGCGCGCTGATGTGGTCCTCGGTGCGGAGCATCCGCGTCCGCATGGCGCACACGCGCGACGGCGGCAACACCGACACCCTGGCGAGCTTCGTGACCGTCGAGACCGGGCGCGAGACGTTCCACGGGCGCACGGCCGGGGCGGCGCCGCTCGAGCGGCTCGAGGCCCACCTCACCGCCTACGCCGACGAGCAGTCCACCCCGCTCGCCTTCGACCTCGAGGGGAAGACCACGGGCGACGTCACGGAGGCCGAGTGCGAGCGCCTCGTGGCCACGGCGCGCGCGTGGCTCGACACCGCGGAGGCCCACCGGCGCCTCGGGCTGCACGGAGCGGGCTACCGCCGCGCCTCCGCCCGCGTGGCCACGCGACCCGCGGTGGAGGTTCTGCGCCGCGCCCTCCGCGGGGCGTCGCGCGCCGACGGCGACGCGCGCGCCGTCGCCGCGGGGGTGTCGGCGGCGCGCGGCGCCACCGAGCTCGTCCGGGATCTCTTGGAGCTCGTCCAGTCGCCGCACCCGCTGCTGGCCGCGATCGCGAAGCAGGCCGCCCTGCGGCTCGGCGCGCCCACCTCTCGCGCGGGGAACATCGACGAGGTCGCCCCGTTCCTGCACCCGGAGGACGAGCGCGCGCTCCGCGTCTGGAGCGAGGCCCCCGCCGCGACCTGACGCCGGGCCTCGGCGGCGTAGTGGGTTGTGCGCGAAACCGTGGTACGAGTGCGCCGTGTCCACCCATGAAGTCACGGTCCCGGAGGAGCTCGGCGGCGCCCGCCTCGACAAGGCGCTCGTCGCGCTGATCCCCGGCGCGTCGCGCGCGAGGGTCAAGGCTGCCATCGCGGACGGCGCCGTGCGGGTCAACGGTCGGCACGTCCCAAAGGGCGGCGTGGTCGCCGCCGGCGACAAGCTGTCCCTCGAGCTCGCCGACCTCGCGAGCCCCGACGCGCCCGCTTTGCCGGAGGACGCGCCGCTCGACGTGCGCTTCGAGTCGGCCCACGTGGTGGTCGTCGACAAGCCCGCAGGTCAGCCCACGGCGCCGCTGCGCGCCGGCGAGACCGGCACCCTCGCGAACGCCCTCGTGTTCCGCTACCCCGAGACCGCGACCCTGGGCTATTCGCCGCGCGATCCTGGCCTGCTCCACCGGCTCGACAACGACACGTCGGGCCTGCTGGTCGTCGCGCGCACGCGGGAGGCCTTCGACGAGCTCAAGGCGGCGCTCGACGGCGAGGCGCTCGTGAAGGAGTACCTGCTCGTCTGCCGGAGCGAGCACCTGCCGGACGAGGGCACGATCGCCTTCCCGCTCGCGAACCACCCGAAGGACCAGCGGCGGGTCTACGCGTGCGTCCACCCGCGCGACGTCATCCGCTACGCCCCACGCCCGGCGTCGACCGACTACGTCGTCGTCGAGCGCGCTGGCCCCTACGCCCTCGTGCGTGTGACGGTGTCGAAGGCGCTGCGTCACCAGATTCGCGTACATTTTGCGGCTATCGAGCACCCCCTCGTGGGCGACGTGCTCTACGGAGGCGAGCCCGTCGAGGGCCTCGACCGCCACGCGCTGCACGCCTCGCGGCTCTCCCTCGAGACCGCGACGCCGGGGCTCTCGTTCGACGTGTCGAGCGAGCTTCCGCCCGAGCTCCGCGCGCTGCTGCGCGGCTAAGCCGGTGCTCACTTGAAGCGAGCCCGAAATCCCACGGCTCCCGCCTTCGGCTTCTCACGAGAGCCGTGGGCTTCCGGGCTCGATGACCGCTACGTGTGCACGTCGCCTTCGGACGATTCAGGATCGGCGGAACTGGGTTCCGCCTTAGCGGCGCGCCGGGGCTAGCGGGGGAACACGAGCAGCACCGCGGTCGAGTTGTAGAACCCGTCGGCGGCGCGCCGAGCGAGCGCGATCTCGCCCGTCACAGTGGTGCCCCCGAGGGGCACGCCGAGGGTCTTGGCCAGCAGCTCCGGCTCGAGGTGGTAGCGGTCGCCCAGCACCAAGGCGCGCCCCGCGCAGGTGAGGGCGAGCGCGCCGGACGCCTCCGCCACCTTGCCCAGCGCGTGCTCGGCCGCGTGCCTCGCCGCGGCGAAGAGCGAGCCCTCGGTGGCCGTGACGAGGCGCACGTCGGCGCCCTCGGGGACGCTCCCGAAGAGCTCGACCGTGCGGTCCTCGTGGATGACGCGCGAGCCGCGCACGATGGGCTCGCCCCCCGCGTGGGACTCGGTGCCCAGGATCGCGAGCTCGTAGCGGGCCGCGAGGTGGAGGGCGAGTGAGCCGGCTCCTCGCCCCGCGAGCGGCAGGTCGCCGCCGTGCCGGGTCGCCTCCTCGAGCCACACGTCGAGCGCCGGGCGGCCGTCGAGCTCGAGCAGGCGCGCGCCGTCGGCGCGGGTCACCCGGTGCGTGTCGCCGATGGGCGTCCAGCCGTGCCGCACGGCCACGCCGAGGGGGCGCTCGGTGTAGAGCCCCGCGAGCACGACGCGGGTCTCGCTCACGCCGGCGTCGGACCACACGCGGCCGCCCGACATGCTGCCCTCCTCGGCCAGCAGGCCGCCGACGAGCTGAGCGTGCGCGGCCGCGCCCTTCTTCAGCGCCGCGACGAGCGCGTCACCCACGATGCCGCGGCTCGGCGCGAACGCGAGGCACGTGAGCTCTCCGCGCCCCTCCTCGGCGTGCGCGTCGGCGAGGAGGCGAAGCTCGCGGGCGGCCGTGGCCACCTCGAGCAGGTCGGCGCTCGTGATGGCCACCGCGCGGGTCTCGACGCGCAGATCGTCGCCGCCCAGGAGCGCCACGCACACGCCCGTGTACCCGAAGCGTGTCGCGTCGAAGACGCAGCCGCCCGAGGTGCCGCCGACGAACGGCACCCCCGGGAGGTGCGCGGCGACGCGCGCGCCGAGCGTCTCGAGCGCGGGGTAGCCGTCGCTCGCGAACACGATCGCGAGCGCGGGCGGCTCGTCGCCGAACGCCGCCCGCGCGAGCGCCACGGCCTCGTCGAGCGCGTCACCGAGGACCGGCGCGCAGGAAACTGCGGACGAAAAGTGCGTCATCTCCCCCCGCGCGGAAGCAGAGCAAGGGCGCGCGCCGGAGGCAAGGGGCGGCCGCGTCTCGATTCCGGCACACGCGCGTCGCCGCGGAGCTTGACGCCAAAGACAACGTGACGAATGTAGGCACGCCGTGACCGCCCCGCACGCCTCGACGCCCGCCGCCCGCCTGGCCAGCCGCCGCGCCGCCCTCGGCGCGTTCTCGGCGCTGGGGCTCGTCGTCGGCCTCGCGCGACCCAACCCCGTCGAGGCGTCCTCCGCGGGCGTCGCGCTGCTCCTCGGCCGCGCGACCGGCAAGGTCGTCGCGCGAGAAGACTACCGGTGGGAGCCAAGCCGCGGCGCGGTGATCGACGCGCTCTTCGGGCGGCGCGTGCTCTTCCTGGCCGGTGCGTCCGAGGCCGCCCCGCGCGACCTGTTCCGCGCGCGCGTCCGCGTGTCGCCGGAGGGCCGCGTGCTGGAGGTGGTGGACGCGCGGAACCTCACCGGCACGGACCTCGGCGACGATCACGCCCTCGTTCTGCTCGGCGACAAGGCCGCCTACGCCACCTACGCGTTCGGGCAGGAGCAGAGCGTGAGCTACCTCGACCTCGCCGGCGAGGGGCCGCAGAACCTCACCACGCGCGCCGTCGACCGCGTCATGGCGGCCGTCACCAACTACCAGCAGACCGGGTCGTTCGAGGGCATCGGCCGCGTCGATCTGACGCTCGAGCTGCCCACGCCGCGCCTCGGCCTCGCGCTCGACGCGGCCGGGCTCCGCGTCTCGCTCGCCGACGGCGCCACGCTCCGCAGCGCGCGCCTCGACGGCGCCACGCGGGAGGTCGTCCCCGAGGCGCCCGGCGTGCACGCCCAGTCGGTCCAGCACCTCCCGAAGCGCCCCATTTTCTGGGCGGTCGACACGGTGCGGGCCATGCCGGAGATCGGCCCGGCGCCCATCGCGTGGCTCGAGGAGCGCGCGTTCTACGCACGCGACCAGGCCCGGCGCCTCTCGTTCAAGGTCGGCGGCGGCGCGGAGGGGAGCGAGCTCGCGCAGGCCGCGCCGCCTCCGCCGAGGCTCCTCGACGCCGCCCAGGCCGGCGAGGGCGGCGCGAGCTTCCCGCCCGCCGACATCCCGTCGATCTGGAAGAACCCGCAAGAGGGCGAGGGCGCGTGGGTGGTGCCGTCCCAGCCGTGGCTGAAGCGCTTCCCGGCGTTCCCCGGCCAGCCTGCCGCGCCCAGCATGTTCTACCGCACCTTCGTCCGCTCCGACGAAGAGCGCCCGTACGCCAAGGTGCTCCTCGTCGCCATGGACATGCGCCAGCTCGAGCTCGGCATGGAGGGCGGCATGGAAGACCCCAAGCCCGCCGTCGGGCCGCCCGGCGCCGGCCGCATCCCGCGCGACAAGGCGGTCTTCGGGCGCGTCGCCGCGGCGTTCAACGGGGGCTTCAAGACCGAGCACGGGAGCTACGGCATGATGGTGCGCCGGCGCGTCCTGCTGCCGCCGCAGCCCGGCGCCGCGGCCGTGGTCCTGTTGAAGGACGGCCGCGTCGGCATGGGGTCGTGGGGCAACACCACGAAGGTGTCGGGGCTCGCGGGCATCGCCGACGCGGACATCCTCTCGTTCCGGCAGAACCTCGATCCGCTGCTCGACGGCGAGAAGGTGAACCCCACGGGCCGCTCGCTGTGGGGCTTTACGCTCCCCGGCACGAGCATGCAGACCGAGCGCTCGGGCATCTGCGTGACGCCAGCCGGGCACATGCTCTACGCGTGGGGCGACGACGTCTCCGCGAACACCCTCGGCAAGGCCATGAAGATGGCCGGGTGCGTCTACGGCATGCACCTCGACATGAACCCGCACCACACCGGGCTCGTGTTCACCAACATCACCGAGATCAAGGGCAAGGCGTACAAGACCGAGCTGCTCACCAACCAGATGGAGATCTCGCCCGATCGGTTCATCGAGTTCTCTCCCAAAGACTTCTTCTACATGATGGTCAGCGACCCCACGCCGACCCCGCTCGAGGGCGCGCGGCCGTGGGCGCCCGAGCCCGGCGCGCAGCCCGCGCCCACGTGGCACCCCGGGGTCTGGTCGACGCGCACGGCCGGCGGCGTCGAGGTCTCGGTCGTGTCCGCAGGGCGCGCAACCTACCGCATTCGCGGGGGAAAGCGTGAGCCCGCCGGCGCGTCGGGGGAGGCGCTCCACGAGCTCGCGGAGGCCGACGCGAAGCGCGCGCTCTTCGCGCTCACGCTCGGCACGTCGCCGGAGAAGCGGCCCTGGGGCCTCGCGACCGACGGCCGCGTCGTGCACCCGCCGCACGCGGCGCCCTCCGCCGAGGGGCGCGCGTTGCTCGTCGCGCGCGAGGACGGCGCGCTCTCCATCGAGCTGGCGCGGGAGCTCCCCGCCGACCTCGCCCACCACGACTTCGCCGAGCTGCCCCTCCTGGCGGACGGGGGCCGCGCGGTGGGCGATCGCGCCGCGCGCGCCGCGCTGGGCGTGGTCGCGGGGAATGTGTATGTTGCACGCGCCGCTGCGCCGGGGCGAGGCCCGGTCGAGGCCCTCCTCGCGCTCGGTTGCGAGCGGGTCGTCCAGCTCGAGCGCGGCGCGGTGGAGCCCGTGTCCTGGCACCGCAGCGGCACGCCTGCGCCGCCCCACGCGAGCTATGACGCCACGACCCTCTACGGGGTCGCGAAGCCCCTCGCCCCGCGCGGCTTCCGGTTCCTGCCCACGAGCCCCGTCCCGCCGCCCACGAAGAAGTAGCGGCGCGGGCGTGAGGCGCGCGTCAGGGGGTGGGCGCGCCCGGCGAGGGCGTGGGCAGCGCGGGGCCCTTGGGCGCGGCGTGCTCGGGGCCGTGC
>CAZHGG010000217.1:0-8404 GCA_964531755.1 uncultured Polyangiaceae bacterium | reverse complement strand
GGGCGCCCCGGCCTCCGCGTCCCGGGGCGAGGCGTCGCCCGCGCCTGCGTCGGTCGGCGGGCGGACGTGGCTCACGCGCGCGAAGGCCATCAGGTCGGCGAGCGTCCCGTTCCACACGTCGGTGTCGACGTTGCCCGTCACGCCGGCGACACGCCCCGTGCTCGAGTCTTGCCACGCCACCCACTTGGTCCACCCCGCGGGGAGCTCGGGGCACGTCACGCCGTAATTCGCGACCCACAGCGGGTAGGCGGAGAAGCTCGTGCCGAGCACACCTGACATGAAGGCCGCCGTGTACACCACGGGCCTCACGGCGAGTCCCGCCTCCACCCGCGCGAGCCAGCGCTTGCCCCGCGCGACCACCGTGGCCGCCGGCAGGCCGTCGCTCGTCTCGAGATCGAGCACGGGCGGCAGATCGTCTTCTGTGTATCCTGCACCCTTCAGCTGCGCGATCATCAGATCGGCCTGCCGATCGACGTCCTGCGCGGGGTAGAAATACTGGTAGCCGCCGCGCACGAGCCCCGCGCGCTTGGCGGCCGGCCAGTTGGTGGCGAACTGCGTGTCCACGTTCGTGCCGGCGGTGACGCGCACGATGACGAACTGTCGGCCGTCCCCCTTCACGCGCGCGAAGTCGACCGTGCGCTGGTACGACGACACGTCGATGCCCCGCACCGTCGCCGGCCCCGCGCAGACCCGCACCGCCTGCGACGTGTCCCCCACGCACGCGCCTTGCGGCGCGGTAGAGCACGCGCCCGCGGCCGCGCCCAGGAGCGCGACGGCGGCCGCGGCGACGAACAGGCGGAGCGCGCGTGGAGCGGCGACGGGGATCACTCCCGGGAGAGTGCACCGGCTCGCGCCGCGCGTCGAGGCGCCCGGCGACGAACACATGACCACCGTCACGCGGGGGCGACGCGGCGCGCCGCGTGCGCCACGCGTCATCGCCGGACGCTGCCGTGGGGCGTGCCCTCCCCGAAGCCCGCCGCGGTCTGCACACCGACCACCGCGCGCTCGTGGACCTCGTCGATCGTGCGCGCGCCCACGTACGTGAACGCCGACTGCACGCCGGTGATCACGTCGATGAGGATGGCCCCCACGCTCTCCTGCCCCTCGCGCATGTAGATGCGTGAGCTCGAGATGCCCTCGCGGAAGAAGCCCTTCTTGGCGCGCTCGAACGCGTCGTGGTCGGCCGTGCGCTCGCTCACGGCGCGGCCGCTCGCCATGCCGTAGTTCTCCTTGTAGAGCAGGCCGTCGCGGTCCTCCTTCACGTCGCCTGGGCTCTCGTACGTGCCGGCGAGGGCGGTGCCCACCATGACGCGCGCGGCGCCGGCCGCGAGGTAGAGCGCCACGTCGCGCGGGTGCCTCACGCCGCCGTCGGCCCACACGTGCTTGCCGAGGGCGCGCGCCACAGTGGCGCAGGCGAGCACGGAGGTGAACGTGGGCCGCCCCGCGCCGGTCTGCATGCGGGTGGTGCACATCGCGCCGGGGCCCACGTTGACCTTCACGATGTCGGCCCCCGCGTCGATGAGCGCGCGCGTGCCCTCCGCCGTGCAGACGTTGCCGGCCACGAGCGGCACGCGATCGCCCACGACGAGGCGCACCGCGCGCAGGGTCTCGAGCATGCGGCGCTGGTGGCCGTGCGCGGTGTCGACCACGATCACCGAGACCCCGAGCTCGAGCAGGCGCTGCGCCGCCTCCGGGGCCTGCGACGAGATGCCGATCGCCGCGCCCACCATGAGCGCCCCCGTGGCGCCCAGCGCCGGCCGCAAAAGCTCGAGCCGCACGGCGTCGTCCCGGGTGAGCACGCCGACCAGGCGACCGTCGTCGTCGAGGACGGGCGCCGCCTTCACGCGCGCCTCTTCCATGCGCAGGAACGCGTCGCGGTTCGAGAGCCCGGCGCGCACCGAGACGAGGCGCTGGGACATGAGCCGCGCCGCCGGCGTGTACTGATCGCGATCACGGAGATCGGCCTGGGTGACGAGCCCGAGCGGCCGCCGCTCGTCGTCCACGACCACCACGAGGTCGTGCGAGCGCTTGCGGATGATGCCCTGCACGTCCCGCAGCGTCGCGCGGGGCGAGACCGAGAGCGGCGTGTCGTAGCGCGGATCCGCCGCGTGGATGTGGCGCACGATCCTCGCCACGGTGTCGAGGTCCATGTCCTGCGGCAGGATGCCGAGGCCCCCGAACCGCGCCATGGTCTCCGCCATGCGCTTGCCCGTGACGGCGTTCATGTTCGCCGACACGACCGGGTGCGCGCCGCCCGGGAAATCGGGCGGCGTGAGGTCGGTCTCGAGGCGCGAGGCGCCGTCGAAGTAGCCGGGGGTGAGGAACACGTCCTCGGTGGAGAGCTCGAGCTGCTCGTCGCGGGCGGGGTGGAGGAAGCGCACGGCCAGAGCGTAGCTCAGCCAGCGCGCGAGCTCACGAGAGCGCGGCGCGGATCACGTGCGCCGCCATCCCGAGGCAGGCGAGCGCACCCACCACGAAGCTCATCGTGCGGAACGGCTGCTTGCCGAGGAGGTAGAAGAGCGAGTGGAGCAGCCGCGCGCCCAAGAACGTGAAGAAGTAGGCCTGCGCACCGGTCTTCGACCCCTGCGTCGCCACGTAGAGCGCTCCGAGCACGAAGAAGACCACGGCGTTCTCGAGGGCGTTCGTGTGGGCGCGCTTCGCGCGGAGCACGTCGGGGTGCTCGGCCTCCGACCCGTCGACCTTGCTCAGCGCCGCGTCCTCGGGGTTGAGGAACGTCTTTCGCTTCGCGCGCGTGGCCGCGGTCCAGAACCCGAGGCCGAGCAGCTGCACGGCGAGGAGCGCCGAGACCAGCGCGTAGAGCTTCGTCGTGTCCATCACGACGCTCCCCCGCCTGCCGCGCCCGCCGCGCCAGCGACGCGGAACACCGGGCCGCCCGGCGCCTGGAAGTAGGCGTGGGTGGTGTCGGAGTACGCGACCCGCGCGACGCCGAGCTTCTCCAGGAGCGCCGCGCCGGCCGCGGCGTCGTCGACCGCGAACTCGAGCCAGGCGCCCTTGCGGGCCTGGGCCTCGTCGAGCGCGTCGTCCTCGTAGAACACGCCGACGCTCAGTCCGTCGGAGAGCTTGAAGAGATCGAGCCCATCCATCGGCGTGCTCAGCGCCGCGTCGAACGCCTTCAAGAAGAGCGCGCGCATGGCGTCGCGATGCCCCGGCCTCACGATCCACTTCTGGTTCTGTCCCGACTTCGTCTTCATGGTGACCTCCTGAAGAGACTATGCGCCGGCGGCGCGCGGCGCGCGCCCGCGCTTCGTCCCAGAGGTCCGTCCGTTCGTCCGGAGGCGCGGCGCGCGCCCACGAGCGCGCTAGGCTCGCACCATCATGGATGGACTCACCGCCGTGCTCCGCTCCCTGCGCCTGAAGAGCGCGTTCCTCTCGCGCGGCGAGTTCCGCGGGCGGTGGGGCGTCCTCGGCGGGCCCATCCGCGGCAAGATGATCTTCCACGGCGTGGCGAGCGGCGAGTGCTACGTGCGCCGCGTCGCCGACGGCGTGACCCGCCACCTGCAAGCCGGCGACGTGGTGGTCGTCACGCGCGGCGACGCGCACTGCGTGAGCAGCGAGCCGGGTGGCCACCCGACGCCCATCGGCCACCTGCCCACGCGCGTGGAGAACGGCCTCGTCGTCACTTCGGGGCTCACGGGCGAGGAGACCCGCGTCGTGTGCGGCACCTTCACGCTCGACCACCCCGCGCACACGTCGCTCGTCGAGCTCTTGCCCCCGCTCCTCATCGCGCGCCCGCAGGCGGAGGCGCGGCGGCGCTGGTCGACGGCGACCGTCGCGCTCATCGAGGGCGAGCTGTCGTCGCGCGGCAGCAGCGCGGAGACCACGGCGCTCGCCGACTCGCTCTTCGTCTCGGCGCTCGCCGCCACCGTCGACGAGCCGTCCTCCGCGGCGGGGTCCGACCGGCCCGGCGCCGGCGCCGCGCGCTCGAGCCTGCTCGCGGCCGCCCGCGACGAGCGCATCGGTGCGGCCCTCGCCAAGATCCACGCCGAGCCCTCGCGAGCCTGGTCGGCCGCGGCGCTCGCCGGCGAGGCGGCGATGTCCCGCACCCGCTTCTTCGACCGCTTCACGGAGCTCGTGGGCGAGCCCCCGGCGAAATACCTCGCGCGATGGCGCGCGCTCGTCGCGGCCGATCTCCTGCAGCAGCGCAACCTCAGCACGAGCGAGATCGCCGAGCGGGTCGGCTACGCCGACGAGGACGCGCTCGCGAAGGTCTTCAAGCGCACGATGGGCGTCACGCCCGCGGAGTACCGGCGCCGCGAGGCCCAGCACTGAGGCACGCGACCGGGCCGCGGCTCAGCCCGAGTTGCGCAGCCCCGCCGCCACCCCGTTGATGGTGAGGTGAATGCCCCGGCGCACGCGCTCGTGGGGATCGCCCGCCCGGTAGCGCGAGAGCAGCTCGATCTGCAGGTGGTTCAGCGGGTCGAGGTACGGGAAGCGGTATTGGATTGAGCGCGCGAGCGTGGGGTTCGTCGCCACGAGGCTCTCGGCGCCCGTGAGCAGGGTGACGGAGCGCAGGGTCGCCGCGTGCTCCGCCTCGATGCGCGCGAAGATGGCGCCGGCGAGCTCCTGATCGCCCACGAGCTCCTTGTAGCGCGCGGCGATCGACAGGTCGGTCTTCGCGAGGAGCATCTCGAGGTTGGAGAGCAGCGCGCGAAAGAACGGCCAGGCCAAGCTCATCTCGCGGAGGAGCCGCGTGCCCTCGTCCCCGTGGCGCGCGACGAACGCCTCGACCGCGTGCCCGAACCCGTACCACCCGGGGAGCATCACGCGGCACTGGGCCCACGAGAACACCCACGGGATGGCACGCAGATCCTCGATGCGCTCGGAGCCCTTCCGCGACGCCGGCCGAGACCCGATGTTGAGCTCGGCGATCTCGCGGATGGGCGTGGAGGCCCGGAAGTACTCGACGAACCCGGGTGTATTGTACACCAAACTCCGGTACGCCTCGTGCGCGGCGGTCGAGAGCTCCTCCATGGCGCCTTGGTAGGCCTCGAGCTCGGCCTGCGGCGTGGCGTCCTCCGTGGCGCGCACGGCGGCGGTGACGAGCGCCTCGAGGTTGCGCCGCCCGATCGCGCGGTTCGCGTATTTGCTCGCGATGACCTCGCCCTGCTCGGTGAGCCGCAGCTCGCCCTGCACGCTCCCCGGCGGCTGCGCCAAGATGGCCTCGTACGACGGCCCGCCCCCTCGCCCCACGCTCCCGCCCCGCCCATGAAAGAAGCGGAGGCGCACGGCCGCCTCGCGGAACACGCCCACGAGCGCGAGCTCGGCCCGGTAGAGCTCCCAGTTCGCGGTGAGGTACCCGCCGTCTTTGTTGCTGTCGGAGTACCCGAGCATGATCTCCTGCACGCCGCCGCGCGACCGCACGAGGCTCTTCGCCTCCGGGAGGGCGAGCCACGCGCGCATGGTCTCCGAGGCGCGCCGCAGGTCGGCGATGGTCTCGAAGAGCGGCACGATCTGCAGGCGCGACGAGGGCGCCTCCCCGGGCGTGACGAGGCCCACCTCCTTCAGGAGCACCGCCACCTCGAGCAGGTCGGAGACGCTGTCGGTCTTCGAGATCACGTACTGCGGGATCGCCGCGGGGCCGAGGCGCCGCACGGCCGCCGCGGCCTCCTCGAGGATGGCGAGCTCGCCGCGCGCGACCTCGCTGTACGCGACGAACGGGGAGCGGAGCGGCCGCGGCGAGGCGAGCTCGGCGCGGAGCACGCGCTGGCGGCCCGCCTCGTCGAGCGCGAGGTACTCGCGCTCCGCGTGCGCCTCGCGGAGGAGCTCGGCGACCACGACCTCGTGCACGTCGGCGTTCTGGCGAAGATCGATGGCCGCGAGGTGAAACCCGAAGGCGCCGACCGCGCACCGCAGCTGGCGCAGCTCGCCGTCCGCGAGCAGCGCGTTCCCCGAGGCACGCAGGCTCGCGTCGAGCACGTCGAGGTCCTCGTGGAACGCGCTCGCCGACGCGTACGGCTCGCCCTCGCCCACGGCGGCGCGGTGCTCGCTCTGCACCCCGAGCGCCGTGGCGGTGGCCGCGAGGCGGGCGAAGATGCCCGTCAGCGCCCGCCGGTACGGCTCGTCGCTCCGCTGCGGCGACGCGTCGTGCGAGCGCTCGGCGAGGCGTACGAGGTCCGCGCTCGGCGTCGTGAGCAGGCTCGAGAGCGCGAGCGACGCGCCGAGCGCGTGGACCGCGGCGAAGTAGCGCTCGAAGAGGAGCGCGCACTGGTGCGAGAACGCGTGCGCGAGCATCTCCGCCGTGACGAACGGGTTGCCGTCGCGATCCCCGCCGACCCAGCTGCCCACCGCGAGCACGTTCGCGAGCGCGGGGCGCGGGCCCGACCCCGGCAGCGCGAGGGTCGCGTCCTCGAGATCGGCTTGGAGCCGCGGCAGCTCGTCGAAAAACGTGTAGTCGAAGTACGCGAGAGCGTTGGAGATTTCCTCGCGAACGCGGAGCTTCCGGGGCCGCAGGATGCGCGTCTGCCAGAGCGTGGCGACGAGGCGCCGGAGCTCCGACTCCTCGGCCGCGCGCTCCTCCTCGAGGAGGCCGGGCGCGTCCTTCCGGGCGAGCGCGCGCGCGATGGCGAGCTGGCAGTCGAGGATGCTCTTGCGCTGCACCTCGGTGGGGTGCGCGGTGAGCACGGGCGAGACCCGCACGCGCGCGAGCGTGACGACGAACGCCTCGCGTGTCGTGCCCCGCGCCACCGCGTCGGCGACGAGCCCGCGCAGCGTCGACGGCAGCGGCGGCGCCCCCTCCGCGCGACGCGCGCGGTGCCGCCGGAGCGTGTGGCGGTCCTCCGCGAGGTTCGCGAGCTGAGAGAACACGCTGAAGGCGCGCACCACGACGACGGCCCGATCGATCGTGAGCGCGTCGAGCGTGCTCGCGAGCTCGAGGCGTGACGCGAGGTCGTCCCGCTTGCGGCTCGCGACGGCGAGGCGCCGCACGGACTCGATGAGCTCGAACGTGTCGGCCCCCTCGTGGTCGCGGAGCGTGTCGCCGAGCAGGCGACCGAGGAGGCGGATATCGCGCGCGAGGGCCGCGTCCTTGTCGTCGAGCGAGAGCACGCCTCAGGGTCGTCCATCGGCGCGCGCGCGTCCACGCCGACGCGCGACGCGCGGTCGAGCTAGGCCAACACGTCGGCCAAGAACTCCACGCCACGCCGCGGACTTTTTTTTTACTCGCCACGCAACGCGCTGCCCGCGCCTGCCGACAGAAGGGCACGGCGGCTCGGTCCCACGAACGATTCGGGGAGAGGGCGCCGGGGTCACCCCGTCTGCTGGAGGTTGTCATGTCTCGTCTGGTCCTCGCTGCGCTCGTGCTCGGTTCGTTCTCCTCTCTCGCGTGCTCGTCGGCGCCGGAGGCTCCTCCCGCGCTCGGGGCGGCCGCGGACGGCGGCGCGGCGCCCGCGCCCTCCCCGCCCCCGGGCAACGTGGCCCCCGGTGACGCGGGCAGGCCCAGCGAGCCGCCCGCGCCGCCGCCGAAGGCCGACGAGGTGACCGAGCAGTTCGGCGTGTTCGTCGCCCCGAGCGGCGCCACCGGAAACCCGGGCTCGCGCAGCGCCCCGCTCGCCAGCATCGCGGAGGCGCTCGAGCAGGCCGTGGCCGCCAAGAAGGCGCGGGTCTTCGTGTGCGAGGGCACGTACGCCGAGTCGCTCGAGCTCGCCAACGGCGTCTCGATCGTCGGCGGCCTCGACTGCTCCACGCCGACCTGGAAGCTCACCGACAGGCGCAGCAAGCTGGAGAGCCCGGTGAGCCCCGCCATCCGCGCCGCCAACATCACCACGGCCACGCGCCTCGACAACCTCGACGTCGTCGCCCCGAGCGCGACGGTCGCCTCCGGCTCCTCGGTCGGCCTCCTCGCCATCGACTCGAACGCCCTCACCTTCGCGAAGGGCTCCATCCGCGCCGGTGACGGCATGAAGGGCGACGACGGCGTGGAGGGCGCGCAGCTTGCGCACGTGCTCGGCTACGGACCGGAGGTGGGGCAGATGCCCGCGCTCGCCCCCGCCGGCGCCACGAACGACCTCGCCGGCGGCCTCGGGAAGGACGGCGTCTGCAACCTGCCCGACGGCGCGGCGTTCGCCCGCACCGGCGGCGGCAAGGGCGGCAGCAGCGGCATCTGGTCGAAGAACGCGGCGGGCGTGTGGACCGCGCTCCCGCAGAACCTCCCGTCGCTGCCGGGCCCCGTCCTCGGCACGGGCGCGGCGGGCACAGCGGGCACCTCCGGCGCCGAGGGCGCCCTCACGGACGAGGGCTACGCGCCCAGCGACGGCACGGCCGGAACGAACGGCGACGTCGGCCGCGGCGGCGTCGGCGGCGCGGGCAAGGCGCCCCCCGCGGACATGTTCGCGATGGGCCGCACGTACGGCGAGTCGGGCGCGGGCGGCGGCAGCGGCGGGTGCCC
>CAZHGG010000216.1:0-8424 GCA_964531755.1 uncultured Polyangiaceae bacterium | reverse complement strand
GCCCCATGGGCGCCGCGGCGCGGGCGGCCGACCACGTGGTGATCACCAACGACAACCCGCGCGACGAGCGCCCCGAGGCCATCGCCGCTCAGGTCCTCGAGGGGCTCGGCGCGCACCCGAGCGCGACGAGCGAGCTCGATCGGCGCCTCGCGATTCGCCTGGCGATCCGCGACGCCGCGCCGGACGACGCCGTGCTGCTCTGCGGCATGGGGCACGAGGGCACCCAGACGATCGGCGGCGTGAGCCTCGCCTTCTCGGATCGCGAGGTCGCGCTGGCCGCGCTCGCGGAGCGCTGACTCACGCGCTCGCGCGGAGCAGCGCGGCGCGCAGACGCGCGACGTAGGGATCGCCGGCGGGGTCCAGGGAGGAGGCGGCGGCGCGGCGGGTCGCCCCGCGCCGGACGAACACGGCGCGGAAGGCGCGCTCGAGGGCCTGCACGCTCTCCGGTGGGACTCCGCGTCGGGCGAGGCCGATCTTGTTCAGCGCGCGCACCCGGGCACGATCGCCCTGGACGATCACGAAGGGGGGCACGTCGGCCTCGCACATCGCCCCGGCGGCCACGAACGAGCTCTCGCCCACCCGGACCCGCTGGGCGACCCCGGCGAGCCCGCCGAACGTCACGAAGTCCTCCACGACGGCGTGCCCCGCGAGCTGCACCGAGTTGGCGATGACCACGTCGTCGCCGACGCACACATCGTGGCCGATGTGCGCGCCCACCATGAGCAACACGCGCGACCCGACGCGCGTCTCACGCCCCTCCGTCCCCCGATGCAGCGTGACATGCTCGCGCACCACCACGTCGTCGCCGACGACGAGGCTCCCGGCGCTGCCCCCGGCGTCGCTCCGCATCTGCGGAGGGCCACCCACGACCGAGAACGGGTGCAGCACGCACCGCCGCCCGACACGCGCGGGCCCGGAGACCGCGACGTGCGCGAGCAGCACAGTATCCCTCCCGACGACCACGTCGGGGCCGACCACGCAGTACGGCCCGATCGCGACGCCGGGTTCGAGGATCGCGCGCGGGTCGATCACCGCCGTTGGGTGAGCGCGGACGCCGCGCGCGCGCGCCTCCCCCGCGTGCGAGACCTCGGGGGGCGGCTCGCGCGTGGTCATGACCCGCGATCCACCACGCTCGCGAGGAGCTCACCCTCCGCGCACAGCGACCCATCCACCGAGGCCACGCCCTTCAGCTTCCACACGTTCTCGCGGTGGTGGAGGACCCGCACCTCGAGGTCGAGACGATCGCCGGGGATCACCGGGCGCCGGAACTTCGCCCGATCGATGCCGAGGAAATACATGAACGACTGGGTCAAATCGAAGGGGTCGGTCGCGTACGCCAGGATGCCCCCGATCTGCGCGAGCGACTCCAGGACGAGGACCCCCGGCATCACGGGGTGCTGCGGGAAATGCCCTGGGAACCATGGCTCGCTGATGGTCACGCACTTGTGCCCGCGGACGACCTCGCCGGGGATGACCTCCGTGACCCGATCGACGAGCAGGAACGGCCACTTGTGCGGCAAGATCTGCAGGATTCGCTGGATGTCGATGACCGTGGGCGCGGCTTGGGTCACTCTTCGCTCCTGTTCTTGGACCGGGCTCGGCGGTAGCTGGCGGCGAGGCCGCGCAGCCACTTGGCGCGCTCCACGGCAGGGTAGCCTCCCACGACCGCGCCCGCGGCGATATCTCCGATGACCCCGCTCTTCGCGGCGACGCGCGCGCCCGCGCCGATGTGGACGTGATCGGCGACGCCGGCCTGCCCGCCGAGGACGCACGCGCGCCCGAGCACGACCGAGCCGGCGAGGCCCACCTGCGCGCATACGAGCGAGTCCTCGCCCACCTCGGAGTTGTGGCCGACGTGGACGTGGGAGTCGAGCTTGGCCCCGCGCCGGATCCACGTGGGGCCCAGGGTGCCCGCGTCGATCGTGCAGCACGCGCCGATCCACACGTCGTCCTCGATGACCACGCCCCCGAGCTGAGGGATGTGCTCGTAGGCGCCGTCGGCGCGGGGAAGAAAGCCGAAGCCGGGCGCGCCGAGCACGGCCCCGGGGCCGACCCGCACGCGCGCCCCGAGCCGTACGCCCGGATAGACGACGGCGGTCGGCGCGACGACCGTGGCCTCGCCTGGCGGGGGCGCGAGGTCGTCCACCTCGGCCTCGCGGAGGAGCTGGGCGACGACCTCCATGGGGCGCGGGTGCACCCAGGCGGGCACCCCCGCCAGACGCGCGCGGTGCTCGTCGTGGAGCGCCGCGGAGACCAGCAGCGAGGCGCCCGCGTCCCGTGCAATCGCCGCGTGCCCGACGAACGCCACCCGGGCGACGGGCGCGAGCGCGCCGGCCCAAGCGCGCGTCACGGAGGCGAGCCCCACGACGGCAGGTGGCGCGGTGACGTCGACGAGGTGACCGCCGAAGCGGTCCGCCAGGGCCGCCAGCGAGGCCGGCGCGATGCGGATGCGCGTGGATGCGGGGAGCATCCGCGCGGCGCTACTTCTTCGGAGGAGCCGCCGGCGCCGCCCCGCCGCCGCCGCTGTTGTAGGCCTGGATGGCGCGGTCGGTGAGGTCGAGGTCGGTGCGCACGTAGGCGGTCGTGTTCTTGTCGATCACGACGTCGATGTTCTCGGTCGTGGCGATGCGCTTGATGATCGCCATCACCTTCTCGATGACGGGCTCGGTGAGCTCCTTCTGCTTCTTCTCAAGCTCCTTGTTGTATTCCATGAAGATCGTCTGGAGGTCGATCATCTGCTTCTGCCACTCGTCGACGCGCTTCTGGAGCGCCTCCTTCGAGAGCACGCGCGCCTGCCGGTCGATCTCTTCCTTCTGCCGCTGCAGGTCCTTCTGCTTCGCGTCGAGCTGCTGCTGGCGGCTCTCGAAGAGCTTCTTCAGCGTCGCCTGCGCGCGGAGGCCATCCTCCGTCTGCGCGACGGCGCGCTGCACGTCGATCACCCCGACGCGGACGGGCGCGGTCTCGGCGTGCGCGGCAGTGGCGGTGGTGAGGGCGAGAGAAACGGCGAGACCGGCGACGGCCGAGCGGAACGAGGAGTGGGACATGGGAGGGTCCTTTTCAGAGCGGAAGCACAGGCGGCCCGCGGGTCGGCGATCTCGGGCTTGCGTGATGGGCTCAGCGCAAGTAGCCCGCCACGGCCGGTCAGGTCAAGCGCCGGGGAAAAATGCGCCCCACCGCGATCGAGCGACCCCAGCATCGTAAACGCGGGTTCACTCTTCGGCGTGCCTTGGCGCTCACGTCGCGCGCGGCGGCGCCGCCCGCGCGGCGGGAATGCCGGCGGATCCTCGCGGCGTCCGCCGCCGCCCGCAATGGCACGAGAGTTGATAGGCGACCGTGGGTATGATGTGTCGAATCCCGCGCAGCGGCGCCGGGGCGGAGGCTGCGATGTCACTCGGCAAGATTGCGATTTTCTCGTTCCTCGGCCTCGGCTCGGCCCTCGCGTTCGCGAGCGGGTGCGGCCCTGCCAGCGGAGACTCGTACTACTGCGACGCGACGGGCTGCTTCACCTGCGACGGGTTCGGCTGCGCCAGCGTCCCGCCCCCCGCCAAGGCTCCCTGTCAGAGCAACGCCGTGTGCGGCGCCGACGCCGTCTGCACCACCGACGGGTGCGCGAAGAAGTGCACCACGGACGCCGCCTGCCCGCGCGGCGAGGTCTGTCAGGCGAGCGTGTGCGTCGCCCCCACCACGACCGTGCCGCCAAAGCCCCGCGAGTGCAGCCAGCGCAGCGACTGCGCGGCGGGGGCGACCTGCGTCTCGGGCGTGTGCCAGGCCTGCGGCGGCGCGCTTGGCCCTTGCGCGTGCGCCACCAAGGCCGACTGCACGGGCACCGACGTGTGCGTCGCCGGCAGTTGCATCCCCAAGTCCGCCACCTGCACGTTCTCGAGCGAGTGCGGCGGGAGCCTCGTCTGCGCCGACGGCCAGTGCCTCGCGGGCTGTGACGCCGCGAAGCCCTGCGCGGCCGGCGCTCGGTGCGAGCGCGGCGTGTGCACGCCCACGGCGCCCGGTGGCGGCTGCTCGAGCAGCGCCCCGTGCCCGAGCGGCAACCTCTGCGTCGCGGGCGTGTGCGCGCCGCAGTGCACGGCCGACCCCCAGTGCGGCGCCGGAAAATACTGCAACCAAGGCGCGTGCGTGGTCGACACGCGCCCCCAGCCGAACTGCACCGGCGACGCCCAGTGTGCCGGCGACGGGAGCGGCCCGGCGCGCGTGTGCCTGGGCGGGTTCTGCAAGTACCGCTGCACCACCGACCAGGGGTGCCGCACGATCGACTCGCGCATCGGCTACTGCGCCGAGGACCTCGTGTGCCGCTCGGCGCAAGAGGCTCGGCCGGAGTGCCGCGAGTCGTCGCAGTGCGGCGCGGGCAAGCTCTGCGTCGACAACCAGTGCCGGTAGCGTCAGTCCCCGCTCGCGCTCGGTAGCCCCGAAGCCGCGGGGGCGTCGGCCTGGACCGTGACCCAGTCGACCTCCAAGGTGGCGCGCACGTGCTCCGCCGCGCGGGCACCGGCGTCAGGATCGGCCGTGCGCGTCGTGACCCGGGCCACGACCACGTCTTGCCCCGCGCCGAGCGTCCACACATGGAGGCTCTCGACCTTCGCGACGTTCTCGACCTCCAGCAGCGTCGCGCGCACGAGCCCCACGGGGAGGTGCGCCGGAGCGGCCTCGAGCAGCACCACGGCGGCGTCGCGGACGAGCCGCAGCGCGCCGAAGACGAGGATGAGCACGACCAGGAAGCTCGCGATCGGGTCGGCCGCTGGCGGACCCCCGAGCTTGACGATGAGCGCCGCGACGAGGGCGGCGAGCGAGCCCAGGGTGTCGCCCATGAGGTGAAGCCAGGCGCCGCGCAGGTTCAGGTGGTGACCGTGCCCCCTCGCCTTCGTCCCGTGCGCGTGACCATGCGCGTGGCCGTGACCATGCGCGTGGCCGTGGCCATGCGCGTGGTCGTGGCCGCCGTGGTGCATCGCGCCATGCAGCAACCAGGCGCTGATGCCGTTCACGACGAGCGCGAGGATGGCGACGACCAGCATGATGTTCCCACGGGGCTCCTCGTGCCCGCGCAGGTGCTCCACTCCCTCGTGTACGATCTCGGCCGACGCGAAGAGGATGAGCGTGGCGTTCAGCAGCGCCGCGAGCGGCTCCGCGCGGCGCAGGCCGAAGGTGAACCGCCCGCGAGGCCGGCGCACGGCGAGGCGCATCGCGTAGAGGCTCATGCCCAGCGCGAACACGTCCATCAGCAGGTGGAGCGCGTCGGCCTCGAGCACGGCGCTCTGCGCGACCCGCGCGCCGGCGAACTCGACGACGAAGAACACGGACACCGTGGCGAGCACCCACCGCAGCCGCCGGGCCTGCTTCTCCTCGGCGCCCGAGAACGAGGCGTCCGCGCGGGCCGCGTGCTCGTGCCCCCCGTGCTCGTGCTCGTGCTCGTGCCCCCCGTGCTCGTGCTCGTGCTCGTGCCCCCCGTGCTCGTGCTCGTGCCCCCCGTGCTCGTGCTCGTGCCCGCAGCTCCCCTCCGCGTGCGCGTGCGCGTGCGCGTGCGCTGCGCGCGGCGACGCACCGGGGGCGTGGGGGGCGTAGGCGCGGTCGCGGCTCAACGTGTGGCTGCACTATCCGCTCGTCGGCGGTGACGCAACGGATATGGAGCGCGCCCGCTCGACCCGCCCCCTCGCTAGAGGAGGAAGTCCTCGTCGGAGACGCTCCACGTGGACGTGGCGAGGACGCTGGAGGTCTCGTCGTCGCGCTCGATGGCCAGGATGTAGAGGCCGTGGAGGATCGCCGGGTGGGCCTGGATGAGGTTGACGAACTCGGACTCGGGCAGATGGAGCGTGACCGCCGGGTGGACCGCGACGACGTCGGCGTTGGCGTCGCGGCGGAGGACGATCGCCACCTCGCCGCACACGTCGCCGGGCCCGAGGGTCTTGATGACGAACGGCTCCCCGCCCTCTTCGTGGCCGATGACCGCGACCTCGCCGGAGGCGATGAGGTGCAAGCCGCTCGCGGGCGTGCCCTCTTCGATGAGCTTCTCGCCCTTCTCGAACACGCGCGTCTCGAAGCGCTCGACGAGCGCCGGGCGCTCGAGGGGGTCGACCGCGAGCAGCACCTTGGAGGTGCGCACCAGGTTCGCGACCATGCGGCGGCGGCAGTGGGCGGCGAGCTCGACGCCGACCTCGGGGCGGGTCTCGGCGACCGCCTCGAGGGCGTCGCGGCGGGCCATCAGCAAGATGGAGGGGCGGCACGCCACCACGCTGGCCGCGCGGGGAGCCCGGGAGAGGAGCGCCATCTCGCCGAAGAGCGCGCCGTTCGTCAGGCGAGCGAGGGTGACGTCGTCGGTGGTGTCGTCTTTCGTGGACGCGCCGCGACGGACCTCGAGCTCGCCCCGTGCGACAATGTAGGCCTCGGCCCCCTCCTCGCCCTCCCGGATGACCTCCTGGCCCGCGGGCACGGTGAACATCTCGAAGCACCCGATCAGGGCGCGGAGCCCCTCGCGCTCGAGGTAGCTGAAGAGCGGCAGCGGCGACACGAGCGGCGGCTCCGAGTCGGCGAGCGCCTCGTACGCGGTGGTGGCATCGTGAACGATTTCAGTGACCTTCGAGAGCAGCGCGGGGCCCGTGAGGAAGGAGCTCAGCGGCTGGAACTCGTCGCTGCCCGGGAGCGGGGGGGGCGGCGCGGCCGAGTCGCTGAGGCGCGGCGAGCCCAGGCAGAAGGCCCCCGCGATCTCGTCGAGCATGGCGGTGACGTCGGTGCCCAGCGTGCGCAGATCGCCCACCGCGGCGACGGCGAGCGGCAGGTTTCCCGCGTCGATCGCGCGCTTGATCCCGAGCTCGAACCCCTCGATGGCGGCCTCGGTGCGGCCCGCGTCCGCCAGGAGGCGGCACGTGAGGATGAGGGCGCTCGGCACCGACGCG
The DNA here is from genome assembly GCA_964531755.1 of uncultured Polyangiaceae bacterium. Lineage (GTDB taxonomy): Bacteria > Myxococcota_A > Polyangia > Polyangiales > Polyangiaceae > JAAFHV01. The sequence goes on along the minus strand of CAZHGG010000216.1, from coordinate 1,528 downwards.
TCCTGCTTCACGACCGCGGCCGCCCACCGCAGCGCCGCCTCCCGCTCCCCCGCGAGCAGGAGCCCGAGGGCGCGATCGAGGGGCGTGTCGCTGTTCGCGCTGCCGGGCAGGTCGGGGGGGGCCGTTCGCATGGTCGCCGGCAAGAGTACACGAAGGCCCGACGGGCACGCCAACTAGCGACGCCCCGGCGGCGGCCGACGGGCGGTCTCGTTGGGGGGTCAGTCGTCGTCGTCGTGGCTCGGGCTCGGGTGCGACGCACGGCCGATCACCGCGCTGACGGCGCTCGCCGTCGCCTCCACGAGCGGCAGCACCTTCGGGTAGTCCATGCGGGTGGGCCCGATGACCGCCACGGAGCCGGAGCTCCGCGCTCCGCTCGTGAAGGCCGCGCGCACGATGGCGAGCTGCCCGCCGCCGAGCTCCCCGGCCTCCCTCCCGACGACCACGGTGGCGCCGTCGGCGGCGAGCGTTTGATCAAGGAGGTTTACCAAACGTTCGGTCTCGTCGAGCGCGGACACGGCCCCCTTCATGTCGCTCGCGTCGGTGAAGCCGATCTGCTCGAGCAGCTTGCCTCGGCCCTCGATGACCACCTCCGCCGCGCGCTCCGCCCCGACGCGCGCGACCGCCGCCTCCCCGAGCTCAAACGCCTGCTTGCGCAGCGCGTCGTGCTGCACGCGCTCGCTGGCGAGGCGCCGGGCGAACAGCTCCTGGAGCTCGCCGAGCGACCGCCCCTCGCTCACGTCGTCGAGCAGCGTGTGGATCTTCCCGAGGGTGTCCTCGTCGACCTGCGCGCGCAGGAAGCGGTTCTGGACCTCGCCGTTGGACATGACGAGCACCGCGAGGACCTCGCCGGGCAGCGTCCGGATGAAGCGGAGGTGCTTGAGCGTGAGGGTGTCGGGGCGGGGCGCGACGACGACCGCCGCCGAGCCCGTGAGCTCCGAGAGCAGGCGGCCCGTCTCGCGCATGAGGCTCTGGTTCGGCGAGACGTCGCGCAGGCGGCTGCGGATGCGCTCGTCGTCGACCTTGGAGACCTTCTGCACCTCCATGAGGGCGTCGATGAACAGGCGGAACGCCTTGTCGGTGGGGACCCGCCCGGCGCTCGTGTGAGGTTGGTGGAGGAAGCCCGCCTCCTCCAGGTCGGCCAGGACGTTCCGGATGCTGGCGGGGGACAGCTCGATGCCACGTTTGGAGAGTGTGCGAGACCCGACGGGCTCCCCGGTGGCGACGAACTCTGTGACCGCCGCGTAGAGGATCTGCCGGGCACGGAAGCTGAGCTCGCTCATGACGACACAGGTCAGCTTACCACCACCGGGCGCGCGCGCGGCGCTCCGGCGCAGGTTTTTGCGGCGCGCGGCCACGGTGATAGGCTCGGCGCGTGACGAACTGGCGGTCCATGGGCGCCGTCGCGGCCCTCGCTGCGGCGGTCGCCGCGTGCACACCGCGGGGGATCTCGCCCGGCCCGCGCGTGGAGGCCGCGCCGGCCCGCCCCGCGGCCGCGCGACCGGCGGCGCCACTGGGCCCATCTCCGCCG
>CAZHGG010000215.1:0-8448 GCA_964531755.1 uncultured Polyangiaceae bacterium | reverse complement strand
CCGGGCCCGCGCCCGTCACCGCGCCCGCCACGCCCGCCGCGTCCATCCCCACGCCCGCCGCGCCCGCCGTCCCCACGTCCCGCGCGTGAGCCGCCGATGAAGCCGCAGCCACCCGAGGCGCCCCTCAGCGCGGGTCGCGCGCACGCCCTCCTCCACGCGACGGTGCTCCTCTGGGGGTTCACGGCGCTCCTCGGGAAGAGCATCGCCGTGGGAGCCCGCGCGCTCGTGTTCTACCGCGTGACCTTGGTGGCGATCGCGATGGCGCTCGTCATGGTGCGGCGGCGTGTGCCGTTCCGCACATCCACGCCGCGGCTGCTCGAGCTCGTCGGCGCGGGCGCGCTCGTGGCCTGCCACTGGGTGAGCTTCTACGCGACCATCAAGCTCGCGGGCATCGCCGTGGCGGTCGTGTGCCTGTCGACCTGCACGTTCTTCACGGCGCTGCTCGAGCCGCTCATCCTCCGCCGCCGCGTGCACGCGCATGAGCTGGTGCTAGGCGGCGGCGTCGTGCTGGGCGTGGGGCTCCTCCTGCGCTTCGAGGTCGGCGCCTCCTTCGGGGGGTACGCGCTCGGCCTCCTCTCCGCGCTCAGCGCCGCCGCCTTCGGCACGTGGAACGCTCGCCTTGGGAGGGTTGAAAGGCGTGAAAAGATTACGTTTTTCGAGCTCTCTTCTGCGGCCTTCTGGATCGGCGCCTCGTTCCTGGTGACCGGCGGCTTCGTGCCTCCGGCGGCCGTGAGCGCGCGCGACTGGGGGCTCTTGCTCGTGCTCGGGCTCGGCTGCACGGCGCTCCCGTGGCTGTGGTCGCTGCGGGTGCTCGCGACGCTCTCGCCCTACACGGTGGCGGTCTCCGTGGCGCTGGAGCCGGTCTACAGCCTGCTCTTCGCGTACCTCGTGTGGCCGACGGAGGAGCGCCTCGGCGCGCGCTTCTACGCGGGCGCCCTCGCGCTCGTAGGGCTCGTTGCGGCGAACGCGTGGCTGAAGAAGCGCGGCGCGCCCGCGGACGCGCCCGCGGCGGAGGCGCACGCCGCGCGCACCCCCGCCGAGTGAGCCTCAGGAGTCGTTCTGCATGAGGCCGCGGATGACGCCGCTCGGCAGGAGGCGCACGCCCTTGGCGGCGGGCTCGCGCGGCAGCCCGGGCATCGTCATGAGCTCGCCGGTGAGCGGCACGAGGAACCCGGCCCCCGCGGAGATGCGCACGTCCCTCACGTTGACCACGAAGCCCTCTGGGCGGCCCGGGCGCTTGGGATCGTCGCTGAGGGAGAGCTGGGTCTTCGCGATGCACACCGGCAGCTCGCCGTGGCCGAGCGCGCGGGCGCGGTCGAGGCTCTTCACCGCGGCCGGCGAGAAGGTCACGTCGGCCGCGCCGTAGACCGCGCGGGCGACCTTCCGGATCTTCTCCTCGGCGGGATCGGTCGCGTCGTACATGAACGTGGGCGCCGGCGGCGCGGCGTCCGTCGCGTCGACCACCTCGGCGACGACCCGCGCGAGCTCGATCGCCCCGGCGCCGCCCTCGGCGAACCCGGTCGAGCGGGCCGTGCGCGCGCCGAGCTTCGCGGCGGCTGCCTCGACCTGCGCGAGCTCCTCCGGGGTGTCGTTGGGGAACGCGTTGACCGCGACGACCGGCGTGAGCCCGAACGCGCGGGCGTTCTCGAGGTGCTTCTCGAGGTGCGAGAGGCCCGCCTCGAGGCGGGCGGCGTCGCGCTCGCCGGCCTGCTTCACCGGGGCGCCGCCGTGCATCTTCAGCGCGCGCAGCGTGACGACGAGCACGAGCGCACGCGGGAAGATGCCCGCGAGGCGGCACTTCACGTCGAGGAACTTCTCGCCGCCGAGGTCGAAGCCGAAGCCCGCCTCGGTGATGGCGTAGTCGCCGAGGCTCATGGCGAGGCGCGTGGCGAGCACGCTGTTGCACCCGTGCGCGATGTTCGCGAACGGGCCGCAGTGCACGATCGCCGGGCCCCCCTCCGCGGTCTGCACGAGGTTGGGCGACAGCGCGTCGCGCAGCACCGCCGTCATCGCCGACGCCGCGTCGACGTCGGCGGCGGTCACGGCCGCGCCCTCGGTGTCTTGCCCGACGAGGATGCGCCCGAGCCGCGCCTCGAGGTCGGCGTGGTCGGAGGCGAGCGCCAGGATCGCCATGATCTCGCTCGCCGCGGTGATGTCGAAGTGGTCCTCGCGCGGGGCGCCGTGGGCCTTGCCGCCGAGGCCCACGATGACGTTCCGCAGGAAGCGGTCGTTCATGTCGAGCGCGCGCCCCCACGTGACGAGCCGCGGGTCGAGGGTGCCGCCGCTCGGCATCTTCTTGCCAAAGTAGATCGCGTTGTCGACGAGCGCGGACAGCAGGTTGTGCGCGGTGGTGATGGCGTGGATGTCGCCGGTGAAGTGGAGGTTGATGTCGTCGGCCGGGACGAGGGAGGCCCTCCCGCCGCCCGTGCCGCCGCCCTTGACGCCGAAGACCGGGCCGAGCGACGGCTCGCGGAGCGCGAGCACCGCGTTCATGCCGAGGCGCCGCATGCCCATCGCGAGCGCGATCGACGTGGTGGTCTTCCCCTCGCCCGCCGGCGTCGGGTTGATCGCGCTCACGAGCACCAGCCGCCCCTTGGCGCGCGGGGGCTCCGCGAGCACCCCGAGCTCGATCTTCGCCTTGCCGCGCCCGTAGGGCACCACCTGCGCGTCGGAGAGGCCCAGCTCGCGCGCCACCTCGAGGATCGGACGGGGATTGGTCATGCCCCCCGCCTACGTGAGGCGCCACGCGGCGTCAACATCCTGCGCGCCCTCGCGCGCGGCGTCCTCAGCCGTACCGCGCCTCGAAGAGCGCCCGCACGGCCGGCAGCTCCCGCATCATCGCGAGGGTGTGCTCGGCGTGGCCGCGGGCGAAGCCGTTGCCCACGAAGAGGTCAACGTCCTTTCCTACTCCCTCGGCGCCGAGGGCGGCCTTCGTGAAGCTCGTGGACATCGCGAAGAAGTAGACGACGCCGCGGTCGCGCGTCGACAAGATCGCGGCGAGCTCGGCGTCCTCCACGTTGACGCACGAGAAGCTCACGTCGACCTCGGCGCCGTCGTTCGCGCGCAGCACGGCCTCGCGGACGGCGACGGGGTCGCGCGCGTCGCCGGAGAGCACCTCGTCGCAGAGGCCGAGGCGCCGCAGGTCGGCCGCGTAGGGCGCGTGGCTCTCGACACCGAGGACCCGCCGGGCCCCCCGACGCCGCGCCTCGGCGGCGCAGAGGATGCCGCTCTTCCCGCCCGCGCCGAGGACGAGCACGGTCTGCCCGGGCGACACCAGGCGCGCCACCTGCGGCGCGGCGCCGGCCACGTCGAGCACGGCGAGCGCGAGGCGGTCGGAGAGATCGCCCGGGAGCCGGGCGTAGGCGCCGCTGGCGAAGAGCACGGCCTCGCCGTCCACGTCGAGCTGCGCGCTCGGCCGGCGGACAGCGCGAACGCGGTCCACGGTGAGCGGGGTCAGCGAGAGCGAGACGAGGGTGGCGACGCGCGCCCCCACCTCCAGCGCGCCCGCGCCTGCGAGCGCGGGGTGGCCGTCGCACACCTGGAGCACGCGGCCGAGGAGCATGCCACCGGAGCCCGTCACGGGGTTGTGCTGCTTGCCCCGGGCGGCGACCGTCTCGCGCACGAGCGCCGCGACGGCCTCGTCGGAAGGATCGCCGGCGGCGGCGGCCGCCTCCTCCATTTGCCGGAAGCTCGCTGCGTCGATGTTCAGTGTCTCGACCGCGAGCAGCAGCTCTCCGGCGAAGAGGCGAGAGAAGTCATTGTCGACCCGACGCGCGGGCTGAGGCAGCCCCCCCGCGGGGTCGAGGGCCCGGTGGGTCCCGAAGGGATCTCCGCCCGGGTGGACGGGGCGGACGGGGCGAGGTGTGGCGGTGGCCGGCGAGTGCTGGGGAGTGGTGGCGCCCATGCGCGTTCCTTAGCGTGACTTGACCTGCTGCGCGCGCACTCGTTAACCTCTTTGTTGGTTTGAGCCCTCGTTCGGAGTAAGTAGGGCTGGAATTTCGTGGGTCGCTCCCGCGAAGCCTTCGCACCATGCCGGATCCCGCCCAACAGTCCTCACCGCGCACGGGAAAGAGCTCCTACGTGCTCCGCTTCATCAGCGGCAAGTACCAGGGCGGCGAGTTTCCGCTGGTGCCGGACAAGCAGATCGTCGTCGGGCGGTCGAGCGATCTGGACATGGTCCTCGTCGAGGACATGGTGAGCCGCAAGCACGCGCGCATCGCCCTCACGGAGGACCAGATCTGGATCGAAGATCTCGGCTCCACGAACGGCACGTTCGTCAACGGCGAGAAGGTCAAGCGCGCCCGCCTGAAGGAGGGCGACCGCGTCCTCATCGGCACGAGCATCCTCAAGGTGATCGCGGGCGACGTGGCGCGGGAGACCAACGCCGCGGCCCAGCAGCCGCTCGAGATCGTCGCCGCGGCGCGCCGCACGACGCAGGGCAAGACCATGTCCGGCAGCATCGAGGAGGTCCCCCTCCCCGACCTGCTCCAGCTCTTCTCCACCTCGAAGAAGACCGGCGTGCTCGTCGTCCAGACCGAAGACGACGTCGGCCGCATCTTCATGCGCAAGGGCACGCTCTACTTCGCGCTCATCAACGAGCTGACGGAGGTGCCGCCGCTCAAGTCCATCTTCCGCATGCTCACGTGGGACAAGGGCTCGTTCGAGCTCGACCCGCCCGACGAGCGCACGTGGCCGAACGAGATGGACATGTCGGTGCAAGAGGTCCTGATGGAGGGCCTCCGGCAGCTCGACGAGTTCGAGGAGCTGCGCTCGCAGCTGCCTCCCGCCCACGCGCGGCTCGCGCTCGTCACGCCGCTCGTGGCGGTGAAGCTCCGCGATCTCAAGCCGCCGGAGCTCGACGTGCTCCAGCTCGTGCTCAGCTACGGCACCCTCGACTCGGTGATGAACAAGAGCCTCGCGACGGATCTCGAGACCGTGCAGGGCGTGCTGCGCCTCCTCAAGGGCAAGTACATCGTCGCGGAGTAGGCCCGCCCCTCTGTCCGGGGGCGCACACGCGGGCCGCGCCCGCGCCGCCCATTGCATGCATCATGCATGGACCCTGCGACGGTCACAAAAGCAGCGGGCGGCGCGCCACGAGAGCGCACCGCCCACCGCGAGCCCCGCGCAGACGCGCGGCGCTCAGCTCACTTGCCGAACGCGCCGACGACGCTGACCGAGCCGTTGACCGCCGCGCCCATGTCCGCGCCCGCGCGGGACACGTCGGACGAGAGCGCCGCGAGGCACGCCACGACCTTCACGCTGAGGTCGCCCTGCACCGAGCCCGAGGCGGAGGCCGCCACGTTGCCGATGAGGGTCGCGAACGCGGCGCCGCGGGCCTTCGCCACGACGATGAGGTCGGGGACGTTGGTCCGGATGGAGTCGATGTACTTCGCGTTCACGCCCGCGCCGCCGGAGATCTTGAGCTGGGGAGGCGAGCACTCGGCCTTGGCGCTGACGCTCGCGTCGCAGTTGGCGTCGCACTTCGCGTCGACCTTGCAGCCGCCCTCGAGCTTGCCGCCCTCGCACTTGAGGGGCTCGGCCGTGCCCTTGCACTCGCCGTCGCACTTGACGGCGACCTCGCCGGTGGCCTTGCAGGTGCCCTTGCAGGAGCCCTTGCACGAGCCCTCGCACTTGACGCCCGGCGCGGTGACCGCGCAGGTGCCCTTGCAGGTGCCCTTGCAGGTGCCGTCCGCCTGGATGCCGCTGCCCGTGCCGCCGCCGGCCTCGGCCTCGCAGGTGCCCTCGCACTTGCCGTCGCACTTCACGCCGCCCTGCGCCTGGCAGGAGCCCTCGCAGGCCGCGTCACAGCTGCCCTCGCACGAGAGCGACGCGCCCGCCTTCGCGGTGCACTCGCCCTTGCAGGAGACCTCGAGCTTGCCGCCGGTACAGACCGGGGGGTTCGCCTTGATGTCGCACTTGCCGCCCACGTCGCACTTGGCCTGGCAGTTGGCCTTCGCGCTGACCGAGGCCTGGCACTGCGGCGCGGCGAACTCGATGGTGAGCTTGGCGGCGCCGGTGAACACCGCGTTGATGCGGAGCACGGCGAGATCGCACCAGGCCTTCGCCGCGTCGCCGCCCGACTTGGCGTTCGCGGCATCCTTCTGCTCGGGGGTCGCGTCGAGGTCCTGCGCGATGTTGCGGCAGGAGCTCGTGACGGCCTCGAGCGAGCCGGTCGCGACCGCCGACAGATCGCCGACGGTCGAGGCGAGCACCGTGTAGCTGGCCTGCGCCTGGCCGGTCAGGCCGATTTCGGCGGTGGCGCCGGGGTCCTTGCAGCAGAGGTCGTCCGCGGCGGAGCAGCCCTGGCCGAAGACAGGAATGGCGAGCGCGACGGCGAGGGCAACGGGGGCGCGAAAGCGAGTGGACTTGATCATTGAAAGCTCTCCTTGAATGTTCGTGAGTCTCGCCGAGGGTTCACTCCCGCTAACCCCAAGCTCGGGATGGACGAAAAGATGGGCGACTCGACTCAATTCGAGCGCGCCGAGGGGGGATTTTTCTCCCTTCAGGCGTCCGAAGTTCGGCTCGCGATGCCCGAGGTTCGGGAAAGGCGCGCGGACCGTAGGCTACACGAAGTTGGCAGCCGCACAAACCCAACTGAAAGGGGCAATTCCTCGGTGACGCGGGAGCGCGCGCGAGGGCATGACCGTGGGGTCACGGGGTGCGTACGTCGCGTGGCGGAGAACCTTCCTCGACGCGCGCGGAAGTTCAGCGGAGCGCGGCAGCGGCGCGCGCGATCGACGCGAGCCCCGCGGCGATCCGGTCCTCGGCGAGGGCGTAGCTGAATCGGATGTAGCCGGGCGCGCCGAACGCGCCACCCGGGACGGCCGCCACGCTCGCCTCGTCGAGCATCCAGAACGCGAGGTCTTCGTCGCTCGCGAGGACCTTGTCGCCGTGGCGCTTGCCGAGCAGGCCAGAGCAGTCGGCGAACGCGTAGAAGGCCCCCTCGGGGCGGCGGCAGGAGACGCCGTCGATGGCGTTGAGGCCCGCCACCATCGCGTCGCGGCGCGCCTGGAACCGCCCGCGGATGGCCTCGATCTCGCCTTGTGGGCCCGTGAGCGCCGCGAGCGCCGCGTGCTGCGCGACGGCCGTGGCGTTCGTGGTGCTCTGCCCCTGCACCACGTCGAGCACCTTGGCGAGGGGCGGCGGGGAGATGGCCCAGCCGATGCGCCACCCGGTCATGGCGTAGGTCTTGGAGACGCCGTCGACCACGACCATGCGGTCGAGCAGGTCGGGGGCGAGGTGGGCCGGCGAGACGTGCTTGAAGCCGTCGTAGACGAGCTCGGCGTAGATCTCGTCGACGATGAGCCACACGTCGTGCCGCGCCAGCACCTCGAGGAGCGCGCGGAGCTCGGCCTCCGGGTAGGCCGCGCCCGTAGGGTTGGAGGGCGTGCAGAGGATCACCGCCTTCGTGCGCGGCGTGATCGCCGCCTCGAGCGCGGCGGGCGTCATGCGCCAGCCGCTGGCCTCCTCGGTGGCCACGAGCACGGGCGTCGCGCCCATCATGCGGACCTGCTCGGGGTAGCTCACCCAGCACGGCGTGGGCAGGATGACCTCGTCGCCCGGCTCGTACAGGGCGATCGCCAAATTGAAGAGGGCGTGCTTGGCGCCCACGGTGACGGTGACCTGCTGCGGCGTGGGCGAGAAGCCTCGCGACCGCGCCGAGGCGTCGCAGATGGCCTGCTTCAGCGGGGCGATGCCGGTGACCGCGGTGTACTTCGACGCGCCCTTGTCGATGGCGGCCTTCGCGGCGGCGATGACGTGCGCGGGGGGCTCGAAGTCTGGCTCGCCGACGCCGAACGCGAACACGTCCACGCCCCGCTGGCGCAGCTCCGCCGCGCGCGCGTTCATCGCGAGCGTCACGCTCGGTGAGACAGACTTCAACCGCTCCGCGAAGGCCAAGGGCACTGCGTTCTCCTTCCGGCTGCGCCCAGCGGACACGGCCTCGTGGCGGACCCTAGCAGAAAACGGCGCGAGGCGGGCGGCGAGGCGTCACGCCTCCTTCGCGGCCTCGTCGTCGGCCTTCGCGGACGCCTTCTTCTCGGTCTTCTTCGCGGGCTTCTTCTCGTCGGCGGACGCGTCGTCGGCCTTCTTGTCGTCGCCGTCGTCGTTCGCTTCTTTCAGACCTTGCTTGAAGTTCTTGATGCCCTGGCCGAGGCCCTTGCCGATGTCGGCGATTCGCCCGGCGCCGAACAGCAGCAGCGCCAGCAACGCGATGACCAAGAGCTCCGGTGCGCCGATGCTACCCATGATGCTGTTCTCTCCGCGTGCCAGCTGCGGTGTCGTCGCGTGATCGGCGTGACCTCGCGCCAACCCCCGCCACCCCGTCGTTCACCGCCTCACCGTGTACCAGCCGGTGGGTCGCGGGGCAAGCGCGCGAGCAGGCGGAGCGCGGCGAGCGACGCGCCCGCCGCCGCGCCGGGCGCGAGGCCGAACGGCGGCCGCGGCGCG